>NZ_JBLFBO010000065.1:0-11584 GCF_047338595.1 Nitrospira sp. BLG_1 | reverse complement strand
CTGGTCCTCCTGCTCTATCAGATCGGGTTGATGTTCAAGCCATTTGTCTTTTCCGCCTTGTGGGCCTGCCTCTTGGCCCATTGGGCGTTTCCTCTTCATCAACGATTGACGAACCTGTTTGCCGGAAAGGACGCGCTGTCCGCCTCGCTATTGACCGTCGGTGCGTTGGGCATTGTGGTCGTGCCGTTGGTGGCGATGGGGGTGATGCTGGTCCGGGAAGCGAGCGGAGCCGAAGAAGCCATTCGGTCATGGATCTCAGCCGGTGGACTGCAACGGTTGCCGGAGCAGGTCGCGGCGATTCCGCTCATCGGTGGCTGGTTGAAGTCCGCGATGTCCGGTACCGGTACCCCCGCAATTTCGTTAGAGCAGTCAGTGATGACCGGGGTGAAGGAACTCAGCCAATTTCTGGTCGGGGGGATGGGGGGCTTGCTGAAAAACACCTTCGCACTCGTGACGAATTTCTTCATGATGCTGCTGATTTTGTTCTTTCTCTTCAAGGATGGCCGGCAGTGGCTCTCCGTGCTCTATGACCTGATTCCAATGGAGGAGTCACATAAGTCAAAAATTCTGGTTCGGTTGGATCAAACCATCCGTGCGGTGGTCAAGGGAATGTTGGTGACGGCCATCGTTCAGGGGCTTCTGGCAGGGATGGCCTATCTCGCACTCGATGTGCCGTTCCCGATCGGGCTGACCGCCCTCACCGTCGTGCTGGCACCGATCCCATTCGGGGGGACCGGGTTAGTCTGGGGGCCGGTGGCGCTGTACCTGTTCTGGATGGGGACGACGGGGAAAGCCCTCATCATGCTGGCCTGGGGTATCGGTGTCGTGTCGATGGTCGATCAATTTCTTCGGCCCTGGTTGATCGGTCAGGATGTTGAGATTCCGGTCTTGCTGCTTGTGCTGAGCGTCCTTGGAGGTCTGGCTCTGTACGGTATCCTGGGTATTTTCATCGGCCCGATTATGGTCAGCTTGTTGATGACGGCTGTCCAGATCTATCGCGAGGAATATCACACGACCGCAACTCCCGCGAAAAAGGCCGCCGCCGCTCCGTAGGGTTTCTGCCTGCCTGCGAAGGTCATTGGTCACTGGTCAATCGTCATTGAGTGCAGAACGGAAGATGTTCTGTCTGCCGATGACTGATGGCTATTGACCGGTGACGACGCCGCTAGTCCAGCGGAATGGTAATGGCAATTCCGCCCATCACATCGTTCAACCTAAAATCCTGCTTTGGGCTCAAGGGGTGACCGTTGTGGCAAGTGACACAGGCAGACGAGACGGCGCGGTCTGCATAAATGGCCTGGAAATACTGCTTCTTGCCGCTCGAAACAACGCCGGTCACCGGCTGCTCAGGCTGTCGTCTGAGCACCTCCAGCGCTTTTCGCTCAAACTCTGTCGCAGGGGCATTGCGCTGATAGATCGGAGAGAATCCGATCAGTCTGTAGCGGATGCCTCGTCCGCTCTCGGCGACTAGCCGTCCGGACTGCTGGAGAAACTGGGCCGGGAGAGGGAGCGCGTTGTCCTGCTCCCAATGTTCCGTCGCAGCGACGATGCCTTTCTCCTGCATACGGTTGACGATGTGCGTCGTATAGATCGTCCGGTCAGCCTCCAGGATGGCATGTACGTAGTCGGCGACCCGCTCCGGAGAGATGCTGCCGACGGCTGGGTTCTCCTTGGCGGCATGAAGAGAAGCCCCGCCCCAGAGTCCTCCTACGAGGAGTGCGACGGCTGCGGCTCGGACCGTGACGCGGACGTTGTCCATGGGCCTCCTTCCTGAGAGAGTAGGGAACTGATGGGGAGGCTGACCACGCAGGTCGTCCCTTGACCTTCGATGCTCTCGATGCGGAGATCGCCCCCGAACTTTCGGATAATCCGCCTTGCCACCGTGAGCCCGAGGCCAGACCCTTCCCCCTGTCCCTTGGTCGTAAAAAACGGGTCGAACACCTTTGACAGGTGTTGTTTGGAAATGCCGGGGCCGGAATCGGCGATCGTCGCAGTCGCCGTATGGTCCGACACGGCCGTTGTCAGCGTGAGTGTGCCGGTTCCTTTCATGGCCTGGGCTGCATTGGTCACGAGATTCACCAACGCTTGCCGAAGTTGGTCCGGAAAGACCAGCACTGGCGTCTGACCTGCATAGGTTTTGTGGAACACGATGTTTTTCATCTCAACGGTGGTCTGTGCCGTGGCCAGCACTTGGTCCAAGATCTGCTCCAAATACACCGGCACTTGCGTATCGAAGGCCTCACGGTTTGTCACGCCGGTAAAATCTCGAACGATTGTTGCCATGCGCCGGCCATGGGCCACGATGTCCTGGGCGCAAGACTTGATCTGCTCCAAATCCTGTTCCTCCTGAATCGCTTCTCCCAACCCGATGATACCGAACAAGGGATTGTTGAGTTCGTGGCCGATCCCGGCAGTGAGCACCCCGAGGCTTCCCGTTTTTTCAGCTTGGACCAGCTGATCGTGGAGTTGGCTTTCGTCCGTGGTGTCTCGAAGCACCAGCCCAATACGATCTTCTTCCCCTGGTTTGGTGGGCAGTCGGAACCATTGATAGTGATAGATGCGTGATCCGACGTGAAGCTCAGCGCGATGGTGAGCGGAATCATGATCCGTACTCGGCGCAAGAGGATCCCTCGGTGACGTTTCACGCGCGATATCGCTTGTGACGAGGGGCGTACCGCCGGTCGTTCGGAACTCTGCTTGAAGATTCTTCTGAGCGACTGGGTCGAGGGGAAGAATCGTGAACAGCGAAGTTCCCGACATCGGTCCCTGGATCTTGAAGGATTCGCGAGCTGCCTGATTGATATAGCGCACAGTTTCGTGGGCGTCGATGAGGAGAATCGGCGTAGGAACGGCATCCAAAATCTGATCCGTCGACTGTTGGAGAACCTGGACTTCCTTGGTTTTCAACTTGACCTGGTCAGTCAGCCCTGTGAAGGCAGCTTTTAACTGCTGGTTCATGCGGTTGAATTCGTCGGCCAAGTCCTCCAGTTCGTCACCAGTGTGGATCTGAATCGGTGTCCGCAATTCACCGCGTCCGATGGACTGCGCAGCCTGTTGCAGTTGCCGTACGGGCGTCACGATGCGGCCGGCGGCGACGTAGCCCAACGAGGCCAGCAACACAACGGCGACGATTCCGAACACCGTCACCCAGGTGAACAGATGGTGAATCGGTGCAAAGAGTTCATCGGACGATTGCCAGACGAAGGTGTGCCACGATCCATCGGCACTCGAGCCGTTGGTCGCCCGGCTGGTCTCGGGAAGAGGGGCAAAGCCGATGACGGATGTGGACTGGCCGCCGTGACCATCGCTCGAGGCCTGCACCCAACCGGGATGCTGCGGTGTGACCAGCGGAATCAACTTCGGATCGGACAACGGGACGCCGGTCGGAAGAATGGGGCAGCTGACGACGATACCATGCGTATCAATCAGCATGACGTGGCCGGTCTTTCCAAATCGAGTGACATGGGTCGCGGGAGAAAAGAACTCTTTGGCGTCGATCACGCGGTGCAGCACGCCGACGACTTCATACCGGAGACTATCCATGACGGGGAGTGAGATGGAGAAGACATAGGCATTCACTTGGTCGTCAAATCGGACGTCTTCGACATAGAGCTTGCCCACCGCCTTGTTGAAGGCGCCCTGCCACCAGGGGGCCTTCTGGTGGCGGAACGCCGGATGGTCGGTCATCGTTCCGACGAGTGTGCCCTGCGCATCGGTCAGGAACAGCATCCTCGTCGAGGAACGAACCACATGCGGAAGCAATTGACCCGGCGCACTATGGACGCCGGTAAAGTATTCGTGGAGCAAGGTACTGAGGGGATTGTCCGTGAGGGACTTGATGGCGGCGGCGTCTCGTGCCGTCCAACGTCGCTCGAAGTCCGCGAGTGCCGTGGTCGGGTTCTTGGGGTTGCTCTGCGCATCACGCCGTTGCTCCAACGCTCGAATAATCGTCGGGTCATTCGCGATACGTGCGGTGTGTGCGATCTCTTCGGCGAGGAGCAGATCGAGTTTGCGCGCGGCTTCAGTCGCAAGGGCCTTAAAGCTTTCCCCGCTGACTTCCCGGATTTCTTGAGACCCCTGCCAGAATGCCATCCCCAAGCCGACGACGAGCGGGATGACCCCGACGAGCAGCATGGAGAGGATGACTTTGGTCTTCAGCCCCCATCTGGTGCCAGGCGGCGATGATGTTGTTACCTCCGTCACGATTGGGCGCTCCTCTCACCGGCGACGGTCTCGTTGGGAAATATGAGGATAAAGGTTGATCCTCGTCCGATCTGGCTTTCGACTTCGATGGTGCCATTCATGTGATGGATGACATTCTTGATGTTGTACAACCCCAGTCCGGTTCCTTTTCCGGGCGGCTTCGTGGTGAAGAAGGGGTCAAAGATTCGACCAAGGAGCTCGGGGGAAATGCCGCTGCCGGTATCGGTGACGCGAACCCTTGTTGCATCGGCCGTTGCGGTGGTTTCCAGCGTCAAGGTGCCATGGTGTTCCATGGCCTGGACCGCGTTGGTAATGAGATTGACGAACACATGGAGGAGCTCATCCGGGTTCCCCTTCACCACGACGTCTGGTTGGTAAAGCTTCCGAATGTCTATATCTTGGAGCGCCACAGCATAGCGGGCGATCTTCAGGGCCTCGTCCAGCTTGCCGTTGATGCTCATCAGACAGTCTTGCCGTAAGGATGCGCGGCGAGAGTAGGACGTCAGATCACGACAAATGGCCGTCGTGCGCTTCACGGCTTCAATAATGTCGTGGGCCTGCAGATGTACGGCCTCCAGGTCTGTTTCGTCGGTCAGATTTTCTGCCAGACCAAGAATGAGCTGGAGGGGATTATTCATGTCATGCGCAATGCCGGCAGCGAATGAGCCGATTCCAGCGAGTTTCTCCGCATGGAGTAACTCGGTCTGCAATGTCGACTCATGCTGCACGAGCAGCCAGAGCAGCCGCGAGGTTTGGCCATTGACTACGTCGGTCCCTGTCGGCACTGTTTTCCGAAGCGCCGACTCCATCGCTGGGTCACCGGTGACGTCCATCACGAGATTGAGCTCTTGGTGCGTGATCAGGTCGGCTATCTCGTGATAGACCGGCACCTTGAGCTCTTGGGCTCGCTTGAGCCCGGGAGCCGAGGGATTCTGATCGACGATGCCGACGATCTGAATCGTACGGATCTGGTGGAGTGCATCGAGCAGGGCCACCCCTCCACGGCCCGCTCCGATGATGGCCACTCTCATCGGAAGCGGTGCGGGAACCGGGTTGCTGTCCTGATGCTCGGTTTGTCGATGGGACATGGTCGGCGAAATGGTTGTCATACTAGCTCCCCATGCTGTGGCCTGTACCCTCAGAGATGCGCCAATTCACGCTGTTCCATGGCACGTGCGACCGAAGCCTTCAGTTTCTCGCCTTCCACAGGCTTCACGAGATAGTCCACGACACCCTGCCGGAGTAACGACGTGGCCATGTCGGTGTCCGGGAATCCAGTTAGGACGATCAACGGGACGCGAGGATAGTTTTGCCGGAAGTAGGTAATGGCTTCGATACCGTTCACTTTCGGCATGCGGATGTCGCAGATGATGACATCAAGGAGCAGCCGATTTTCACCGTAGTTGATGGTTTCGATGGCCTTCTCGCCGTTCTCAGCTTCAAGGACATCGTAGCCGGCTTTGTGCAGCGTCATGCGGACGACCTTGCGGATGTCAGGTTCATCGTCGACGACCAGCACGCGCCCATTGCAGCTCTCACCTCCAACAAAGAATCCGGACTTGAATTCACTCATGACAACCTCCTTGGTGAATGGCGGCGATTGCTTTTTTGTCTCTACACCGGATAACCGCAAGGTCGATGCCAAGTTGTGAGAAGACTGAAGCCGAGTTATTTCAATGTCTTGCTTCTTCGGTATGGGGAGGTGCTGGATGCGGTTGGCTGATATGCACCACCAGCCTATTGAAAACCACCAGGCGAAGGGCTCATTGCCTTTCACGGCCGATTTGGGCTAGGGTATTGAAAAACAGAGGAGTGGAGGCCGGTGATTACCCCAGATGTGCTGACCGACTATATTCGAAAATCCTTGCCGGATGCCATGGTAACCGTGACGGACCGTACGGGAACGATGAACCACCTCAAGGTGGTGATCGTTTCGGATGGGTTTCAGGGGAAAAATCTCTTGGACCGGCATCGCATGATCTACCAAGCGTTGGATGCGCCGATGAAGGATGGGCGGATCCATGCGTTGGAACTGACGGCACGAACGACCGACGAAGCCTAGGAGGAGACGATGGCCGACCAGATAGAAGATGAAATTCAGAAGGAAGTGAATGCCCATAAAATCCTGATTTACGGCAAGGGGACGAAGACCATGCCGATGTGCGGATTTACCCGGGAGACCATGCAGTTTTTTGACAAGTATGGGTATCCGTACGAACTGATAGACGTTCTGTCGCAGCCGGCCAAGCGCGAAGCGCTGACAAAGATGACCAACTGGCCGACGCTTCCAAAGGTGTTTATCGACGGGACGTTCTATGGAGATACCGACGTCCTTGATCCCATGGCTGCTAAGGGCGAGATCGAACCGCTGCTGAAAAAGGCATTTGGGAAGTAGGCCGACTGCTGAAACCTTCTCCGCCGAAACCTTCGAGGGCACCCAACTAGGCCTTGCTCGCTCGAAGCCCGTAAACTCGTCTCAAGCGACTCAAACAATACGCGCTTCGCCGTTGCTCTTGAAGAACAACGGTCGCGAGCTGCGGTAAGTTGTGTCCCGCCCTCTTCGGTAATGGCGGTATCAGCTTTCACCAGTCGGCTGTGGAGGGTGAGAGGGGAGGAAGTCTGGCCTCATCTCGCGAAGAAGACACCATGGGGAAAAGCCGTAGCTATAGAGCGAGTACGCTGATCACAGCGCTGAGCTTCATTATAAGCGCGGGGTGTGTTGGTGATCGCCAGATCGGTCGGATTGCCTGGGAACAATCGAGGATTGTTGACCTGACGCATTCGTTTGCCTCGGATACGATTGTCTGGCCGACGGAGCAGGACTTCAAGCTGATTGTTCAGCATGCGGAGCACACGGAGCGAGGATATTATTACTCGTCCAACCGGATCGAAATGCCGGAACACGGCGGCACCCACATCGATGCGCCGATTCATTTTTCAGAAGGGAAACAGACGCTGGACCAGATTCCCATCGATCGCATGGTCGGACCTGCTGTCCGAATCGATATCACAGAGCCATGTGCTCATGATCGGGATTATCGTGTAGGTATCTCGGATTTCGAGCGTTGGGAGGCACAGTATGATCGGATTCCAACCGGATCTATCGTTCTACTGGATGTGGGCTATGCCAAATTCTGGCCGAATCGGAAGGACTATTTAGGCACGGAACTGAGAGGGCAGGAGGGAGTGCGGGCGCTACATTTTCCTGGGCTACATCCTGAAGCCGCTGCCTGGCTGGTGCGTGAACGAAACGTGAAGGCCGTTGGCATTGATACTGCCTCGATCGACTATGGTCAATCGACAAAATTTGAGACCCATGTCGGGCTGCTTTCCCAAAACGTTCCGGTGTTTGAGAATTTGGCCAATCTGCATGACCTTCCAGAAAAGGGCTTTGACGTGATCGCATTGCCCATGAAAATTTCCGGCGGTACTGGTGGCCCCTTGCGGATCATTGCGGTACTCCCGACCTCTCGCTAGCCTTCACGACCGAACTACCCTTGGATATTTAATCTGGTTGATGGCCTGGGAGAGGATCCTGTGCCACCGGCAAGCATCGGCACTTAGAGCATCCTGATCTTGAGACTGTAGCAGTTGCCTGCTCATTCTTTCAGGTTTCTGGGGACGCATGTATACTTGTGCAGTATGAAGCCTCAGCAACCGGCTGCTTCTCAATCAACTGGACGGCGACCAAGCAAGCTGAGTCAGCGGCTTGCTGATGACAAGATAGAGCGAGCGAGGCGTCAGACTCCGGAAGAACGGCTGATCATTGCATTGCACCTCTCCGATTTCTGCAATCAACTGAACCGGTGTTCTTCCAACGCCCTAAGCCATCTGCCCCGTTTTGGGAAACTATGACTGGAGAAAGCTATCCAAGACCAGAAGACAGAGTTATTGAAGCCTTTGTAGGGTACCTCGCCAACACCTTGTACCCGGATCTTAAGATAACTGACTGGCCAGACAAGAGAAATTCAACCACGTCCGATATTGATGCTGTCGCGAAAAGCCAGGTGGGTTGTATTGCCATCGAGCACACAAGCGTAGATACTTTTCCTGATCAACGTCTTCATGACAGCCGGTTTATGAAAGCGATTGGCTGTCTAGAGGATGAATTGACAGGAATGGTTGATTGTCGCCTACGGGTTATAATTCCTTTTGGTACGGTACCGACCGGCATAAGTTGGGAGGGAGTTCGAGATGAGTTTCGAATGTGGATCCTTGATGAAGTTCCCCAGTTGCCATTTGACAAGTGGACAATCGTTAGCATTGATGGGATCCCTTTTTCACTTACCGTACACAAGTCCATTTCTGACTTGCCTGGACTATTCCTAATACGTAGTGGTGTTGAGAACGAAGATTTTTCTGAGCGACTTAAACTCCAGGTAGATGTTAAGGCACAAAAGCTGGCGAAGTATCGCAACAGCTGTAACCTACTCGTCGTTCTCATAGAGAACGATGATCTTGCCAACATGAGTCGGGGAAAGATGATCAAGGCAGTTGAAGAGTCCTATCACCAATCCTTGCCACATGGCATCGATAGGATTTGGTATGCCGATAGTTCAAGTTCTGGGCCCGTTCTATTTTGGAATGTCACCCCTGTATCTAGGAGGAATATGCCTCTCATGACTGGAATGGAAGAGTTAAAGCGACCTCCAGAATAAGTGTTGATCGGCAGTTTTGGGGAAAGCTAGTCAGTGACGCCCGCTGAATGGGCTCAATGACAAAGTTAGGCAGAGGCGGCTTGTTTTGTTTCGTCTAGATGTTTCTGAAGGTAAGTCATGAATGGGGTGCCGCCGGTGCCCACTGCCGTGGGATTGGTTGTACTGGTCTGGTTCTGGCGATTGATGTAGCTGTCAGCGTAGCCGATGTGGATCTCCCGAAACTGTGCCAGTAGATCAACGCAGGCACAGTAGGCCGACCAGAGTTTGGGATGGCTCTGCTTGCGCTCATGGACATAGCCCGACAGGAGGGCGCGCCCGTTGCGATCAGTTTGACTCTCCAGAGCCTGAATCAAAGCGCGGTGGCGGGGTGGCATGTACTCCCGCATCTCTTGGAGATATACCGTCAAGGGATCGGGTGCATGGCGGATGCCGAGTCCTGCATCCAGGCAAGGGACAATTGAACTCTGTGCCCCAGTCTCGCCACGAAACTGCTGTGGCTGTTGCGCGTAGGCCTCGACCTTGTCATAGATGAGGCCGTTGGGGAGTGACGGGCTGTTCTTCCAGCCATGGATGTAGGGTCTCACGCGGGTGTAATAGACATAGGGATCGCAGCGCTCCTTCATGCGCAGCAGCGTGTCTCGCATGGCGGTTTGTGCGGATGCCAGGGCATGTAACCCCAGCAGAACTTCATCGTCCTTCCCGTTTGCAGCTCCGTTGATCGCCTGTATCAGGCCATCGAGGCCAGGGCCTGCTTGCTGCTCGATCTGGATATGGACTACGACGAACCACTCCTCATCCAACCCACCGAGAAAGTTCTGCAGCAGTACGATGTTGTCGAGCTGAATCGGCTTCGTGTTATCGAGACGGCGCCAGTTATCCAGCGCATAGGAAGCGTAGGAGAGGACCGGGGGGCGACCGAGCTTCTGGCCTATCTCGTGCCAGGGGCGTGCGAGTTGAGGAGGGAGCTTGGCCGCCGGTTGCCCTGGTGTTTCCCACACATAGGCGTGGCCGGCAAAGGAGAGGATACGCATTGCGGTACGATAGTCATCCTCGCCCCAACTCGATGGGATGGATGGCAGAAACGATGGCTCTTCATTGATAAATCGCCGGACTTGTCGGGCGCTTAACAACTTGGGGAGCTCGTGACTGAGGTGGTTGAGCGCTGGACAGTCTGGCAGTGATTCACAAGGATCAGACGGCAGGAAACCCTGTTCAGAGGAGAATCCAAAGTCTGCAAGCGACAGCGATTGGAACGCGCGGGACGTCATACAGTCCTCCTCGCCCCCACTCTACCACTCCAGGATGAGATTGCAATTGCTTTCGGTTGACTCATGAAATTGGGGAGACCTTTCTCATTCCTTCGCCAGGATCTCTTTGAGAGAGTATAGAGGAGAGACGCTCATGGCTGAATGAAAAAGGCCACCTCAGCTGAGGTGGCCTTTCCCTTCTTTCTCTTCTTGCTGGTGCGGTGCGGGTGCTCTCGCACTGTGCGCATTCACCGAGTATCGCCAACTATCAGAAATCTAATCGATCTTGTATGCGCGGTGAGCGAGCACCGAGAGTGCCCGCGCCGCACTATGCTCTCTATGTCCCCATTTCCCAGGAAGCGAGATACTTCCGCTGTTCCGCCGTCAGGGTGTCGATGGCCACGCCCATGCCTGCCAACTTAAGCTTGGCAATTTCCTTATCGATCACTTCAGGAACCGGATAGACCTTCTTTTCGAGCTGTTTGTAATTTTTGACAATGTACTCCGCACCGAGCGCTTGGTTGGCAAAGCTCATATCCATCACGCTGGAAGGATGACCCTCAGCGGTGGCCAGGTTGACGAGTCGGCCCTCGCCGAGCAGGCTGACACGATGCCCGTTTTTCTTGATGGTAAATTCTTCGACGCCGGTGCGAACCACCCGGCGCTTACCGGCCATTTTCTCAAGGGCTGGGATATCAAGCTCAACATTGAAGTGTCCGCTGTTGCAGACGATGGCTCCGTCTTTCATCGCGGCGAAATGCTCACCCCGGATGACATGGATGTTGCCCGTCACGGTGACGAAAAAGTCGCCGACCGGCGCGGCCAGTTCCATCGGCATGACACGGAAGCCATCCATGACGGCTTCCAGACCTTTCAATGGATCAATCTCGGTCACGATGACATCGGCCCCCATGCCCTTGGCGCGCATGGCGATGCCGCGTCCGCACCAGCCATAGCCGACCACGACTACGACGGAGCCGCAGACCAAGCGGTTGGTCGCTCGAATGATGCCGTCCATGGTGGATTGGCCCGTGCCGTAGCGATTGTCGAACATGTGCTTGGTATCGGCATCGTTGACGGAGATCACAGGGAATTTGAGCACTTTCTTGTCTGCCATGCTCCGCAAGCGAATGACACCAGTGGTGGTCTCTTCTGTTCCACCGATGACATTCTTCAAGAGTTCTTTCCGCTTGGAATGGAGGTGTGAGACCACATCGGCACCGTCGTCCATGGTGACGTGTGGACGATGGGCGATCGCCGACTCAATGTGACGATAGTAGGTGGGATTGTCTTCACCCTTGATGGCAAAGGTCGGGATCCCTTCATGCTGAACCAAGGCTGCAGCCACATCGTCTTGTGTGCTCAATGGATTTGACGCACAGAGGCGGACATCAGCCCCACCAGCTTTCAGCGTGATGGCTAGGTTCGCCGTTTCCGTGGTGACGTGTAAGCAGGCGGTCACTCGAACACCCTTCA
>NZ_JBLFBO010000100.1:0-2742 GCF_047338595.1 Nitrospira sp. BLG_1 | reverse complement strand
TCAAATTTCATGACCATCCCCCCTCGCCATCCTCATATTGTTTTCCGACTTCTTCCATTGTTCGTCTAACCATTGCACTTCCGACAGTGCCCTAGGATCATCAGGGAATTGCATGCGGACATGGCCGCATGCGCATACCCACAGCTCACACGTATGGCTGAACATCAGCCACCTGAAACTGTGACAGCCCAACCAACAGGAGATGCGTCTCACGAGTGACATCATCGATTCCTCCTCGCGCTCGGCAATGCCCAGAGGCGTTCTAGCTCTTGCACGTCCGAGCTTGAGTCGGCACGAGCTGCCGCCGCACACAGATCGAGCCCCCAGGCGATGGCGCACACTCGACACATCGAGTACGGCCCCCAATCGGTCTGGATCGTCACGTTAATGGCACGCTCCTCACAGTAGGGACAGCACATCATCAGGCCCTCCTCAAAACTAGGGGCATGAGTCCTCATCGACGGAACGACGCCCACATCGTCACGCACGTCAACATCATGAGATGAAACCAGATCGAAAATACGTCCGGCTTTCTTGTGTACGTCATGACATCCTCCGAGATGCCTCAACAATTGACTTTAAGCCGCTTGCTCCAAGAGACAGCGCCGCTGCGCCGCACGATTGGCCACCACGACGGCATCTTCCCAGTTGCCGCAATAAATGCAGCGCCATGAGACAGACTGCATCGTCTGCGCGTCGCCAAGATCCGGCGTGTAATCGGTGCTGGTGTACCGCAGAGATGACTCGCGAAACATCTGAGCAGAACAGTGTGAGCAGGTCATGGAAGCCTCCTTGAAGAACGCCCGGTTCGCCACCGTGGGGTCGGCTTCCATTCCGACGCCAGCGACCTTAATTCCCTGCAAGGACAGGGCGAGTGGGGTACCAGCGGAGAACCGGGCTAATGGGTTTGAGAAACGGAGCGACATGGAAGGAACTCCTTTTGTGAAACCTCACATCGTCACAACAAATTCCGTATGGCACACGAGACGGACGGCAACGTCTCCTCTGTATCCTTCACCACTTCAGACCACAGGAACCGAGTGTCCCGCCAGATCCGATGGACCCGAATCACCCCCCTCGCCGTCAGCCGGTCAACCGTTTTGGTGGTCACCCGAAGCCTGGCGGCGAGTTCTTACCGTGGCGTGTGCCCCACGGAGGACCTTCTCATACGTGAGAAGTATTCTTTCCGTATCGCTCCATGATCGCCCACCGAATGATATCGGCGCGACTGCATCGCTTGGCCTTGCATTCGCTGTCGAGTTGCTTCAGTAGGGCTCGATCAATGTCCGTCGCGACCTTCTTCAAGCTGTGCGTTCCATTTTGTGACATCATGTGACATACCATAGCAGCAGGGAGGAACACTGTCAAGCACAAAATGGCACAAAATGCAACTCGTTTTACATTGCCAAATTTTTCAGGCGCGTGTAGATGCAAAGGACTAGGTGATAGGAATGGGTGAAATGGGTACATTAGAAAACAATGCCTTGCAATGATTTCAATGAGATGAAGCGACTATGCGGGAACGTAGGGGACTGTAGGCCCACATCTACGGCCACTGTACGGCCACTGGGTTTGACATGGTGATGCGCTGGTATCACTGGTTGCTTTTGGTCGGGATGGCGTTTATTCTAGACTGGATGGACTTCGGCGGATGGCCGTTTTCGGGGTGGTGAGATGGCAGACTGTCCAGACTGTGACGCTGAAATTGAGCCTGAATCATTCCCATTCGGCGATGATGTGACGTGCCCCAGGTGCGGTCGCGTGTATAAGACTGACTGGGATTATCTCAACGAGGACGACGATAGAGCCTGGTGGATCACGGTACCAGCTCATGGAGCGCCGTCGTCGGACGCTTCGACAGAGGTTGCGGAAAGCCCATCAGATCGAGGAACGGATCATACTCCGATTCGAGTTCGCGCTTCTTCTTGATCTTCTCATCTGCCTCTGGCCGTGGCAGCTGCTTCTCCCAGAGATCCCGAAGATACTTCGCATCCGCCCGCACTTGCTTCGCCAATCGGTCGCGATCCTCTCGACTCTCTGCCTTGTAATACTCGTTGAGATGTTTCCTGAACACCGCGTACCGCAACGAGTCGGGATGCTTGGCGGTCCTCGGCGTAATCTGCGTCATGTTGGTGATGCGGTCCACCGCCTTTGATCGGCTCGGCACGACTCCGCGCTCTTCGGCGATCCTAGAGACCTCCTTAGCATCGAGACTCACGGAGGCGGGCGACCCACCCGTGACCCCAGAGGCCGACAGCGTGAGGCCATGCCGGTCCTTCCGGCCCGTGTCGGAGAGATCCACGGCGTACCGACCCACGTACCCGAATTGACTTTGGAGCAAGAAATCAATCTTGCGGGCATCGACCCCCACCGCTTGTTGCAAGGCTTGCCCTAAGCGTGACGCCCGATGATAGTTCCGAAGATCGAGCGCCAGGTTCTCCTCCCATCGCGGGACAATCGGTCGGTCCCGAAAGAAGTCGTAATTTGTCGCAGCTTGTAACCAGGATTGATAGGGGCCAGCCAACGACGCATCATCCACCGGCAGGAGCGTGCGCAGAAACGCCCCAACGTGCCCATCAAACGCCTTGGTGTTGCCCGTCGAGTAGTCCAGCGCACGCTCGAACGATGAGGCCATCACCCCGAGTTCAAATGGTTTAGGGACTTTCAACCACAGATCAGGCCCGAGTTTGAAGTTCCAGAAGAGATCCCGCTGATAGGCCGGCAACTGCCGATACTCGTCAA
>NZ_JBLFBO010000064.1:0-11732 GCF_047338595.1 Nitrospira sp. BLG_1 | reverse complement strand
GCTTCGAATCGTACCACTGCGAGACGTCATAGCCCCGCTCACTTGATGCTGCCATGATGTGACCTCCTCGTTTGATCATTTGCATCTGTAGGCCGAGACGTTCCACGTGGCATGCCCATTGACGAAGGCCCGATCCGAAGTGTCAACATCACCACAACCTCAGATCTCCTCCATATGGTGCCACCACAAACCTCCTTTCGTAGGATCCATCGTCAGCCTACTGTTAGTTGTAGCAAGATCCCAGGGCCTGTACCATGAGGCACATGCCTAAAGTCGCAAGGGAAATTCCACTGGAAGGGATGAGCGAAGAAATGAAGCCAGACAGACTACTACTCGGAGGAGGACGTGAGACCGTGGGCAAGCGCGTACTTTGTCAGTTCAGCGGTGGTATGGAGGCCAAGCTGCTCCATCAGCTTGGCCTTGTGATACTCGACCGTCTTGGGAGAGAGCCCCAGCGTGGACGCGATTTCCTTGAGTGTCAACCCCTCCGCCACCAGCTGCAAGATCTCTCGCTGTCGTATCGGCAGACGGTCCTGGCCGTCGGCCCCCGATGCCGTGTCGGCGATTGCGGCTTGGACCAGATCCTTGGCAATCAACGACGTGATGTAATAATTGTCGTTCTTCACCGCATCAATGGCCTGTAACAGCTCCGATCCCGCCGACCGCTTCAGCAGATAGGCTGAGGCGCCAGCCTTGAAGGCTTGAGTGACATAGTCCTGATCCGCATGAACCGTCACAAAAATCAATCGTGGTTGGGGAATCATCTTTCGCAACCGACGTGCTGCATCAAGGCCGTTCAGTTTGGGCATGGAAATATCCAGAACCACAATGTCCGGCTGCAAACGCTTCGCCGCGTCAAGTAATGCCCGACCATCTTCTACGGAACCTACGACCTGACAATGCTCTTCAAGCAGCTTTTTGAATCCTTCCAGGACTAAGGCATGATCATCGGCTAGGAGCACCCGGGGCTTGCTCATGCACGCTCCTGTTTGAACGGCACCCAGGCACAAATCCGTGTGCCTTCACCCGGTGTCGAGTCTATCGTGAACGACCCGGCAACTAAGGAGACCCGTTCCTTCATACTCAATAACCCGAGGCTTCCTCGCCGACCACCGTCATGATTCATGTCAAATCCAACCCCATCGTCCCGTATCATAAGCTGCAATCCGTCTCGCACTCGCATCAGCTCAACCTGCACGGTGCTTGCCCTGGCATGACGAGTAATATTTGCCAACCCTTCCTGGGTCACACGGTACAAACACGTGACCACGTCCTGCGCCAGGTGCTGCGGGATGTCTTTGCTGATGAACCGGGCATCAAGACCGGTACGGGCCTGAAAATCATCGATGAGGCGACGGAGCGCGATGGACAAACCCAAATCATCCAGGATGGACGGATGAAACTGATAGGCGAGACGGCGCACACCTTCGGATAGTTCGACAATACGATCCTGAATGCTGCGGATCGTTCGGACGGTACCGACGGCCGCGTGTGAGAGCTGCCGTTCCAACATTTCGATGTCGATCGACAAGAGCGCCAGTCGTTGATTGATATCGTCGTGCAGATCACGCGAGATTCGCCGTCGTTCCTCTTCTTGAAGACGAAGCAGTTGGGACGCAAGCAACCGAAGATCCCGCCGATTGGCTTCCAGAGACTGTTCCGTATCAATTCGCTTCGAGACCTCACTGACGAGCGCGTCATTGACAGCCATTAACTCTTCGCTACGCGCATGTAAGCGTGCGGCCCAGCCTTTGTCGAGCCGCTGAAGCTCTTCCTCGCGTTCTCGCCGTTGCAGGAAATACCAAACCGGCACTCCGATCAACGCCATGCCAAAGACCCGAGTGAGGACGGCCTTCCACACTGATTCATCAGAATCTCGCGGTGTGAATTCGCTGACAGTTCCTGGTGCTAACGAGGCAAGATTTTCCAGCTCGAAGGGCGTCGATAGTTGATGAGGAACAAGCGACAGAACATGCCGTGCGACCTCAGTAGGAAAATGGAGGAGCAGTGCGGCGATGCCGGCGGCAAGAATCCCAGCTCGAACTCGGGATATAGACATAGACCACCCCTCTCCGTCAAATTATCCTCCTTCGAAGGTCGATCAATCAAGACACGGCCACCACGACCGGGCGCAGCCCAGGAGCCACCGGGAGCAGATCTTGACGATGCCTTCGGAAATGGACTCTTCCACAACGGGCGCATCAGGCCCCTCACATCCGTCGCCATACAGAGCCGATAATCAGACAGGGATCGGCTAATTCAATGCCTGCAGACTCCCGGTCGAGCGGGCCAGATTGACGCGGGCGGCGTTGAGTTGAAAGAGAGCGTTGACAAGATTTTCTCGTGCGCGGGCGATAGCCGAGAGTCCATTCGTCAACTCAAAGTGGCTGGCGGAAGTGATGACGGCATAGCGTTCCCGGGCCAGATCGAGCTCCCTCATCGCCATCTGAAGACCGGCTTGAGCGATCCCCACCTGTTCCTTCGCCGCCGTCATCGACGCGAGTGCATCATGAACTTCCATAGTCACTTGGTTGAGCACTGACTTCATCCGGAGTGCCTCTTGCTGCCACTGACTTCGTGCTTGCGCGATGCGCCCTTCACGTTGCGCGCCATCGAAGATGGGAATCTGAAGAATCAACGCCATACTGTAGGTATCGAGGGTATTCGTCCAGCGATTGCCCACCAGCCCGTAGTCGCCCTGTGCGACCAGTGACGGGACCCGCTCCCCCGTCATAGAGGCATACATCAATTCGGATGCTCTGACGCGAGTATACTGCGCCTGCACCTCGGGACGTTGACCGAGCGCATCCTCGACCGCCTTCTGCGACAGTGGAAGCTCCGGCACATCCGTGAGCCACTGATCGGTCAGCACCACAGCACTGGTCGTTGGTAATGCGAGCAGATTGATCAGGCTCAATTTGGCATGGTCGAGCTCGTACCCTGCCGAGGAACTCTGCTGCCGCTCCGCCGCCAGTTGGGCTTCCAGCCGCGCAATATCGAGCCCGGTGGCCAGGCCTCCACGCTGCCGCTGTCGAATCGTTCCAAGTAACTCCTTCATGATCTGCTGATTCGACTCATGCGCCTTGATCAAGGCCATGGCTTTCAGCCCTTCCATGTAGGCCAGGGCCACGCTGGCCATCGTATCGAACTTCTTGGCTTCCGCCTCCTGTTCAGTCATATGTAACGATTCTCGTGAAGCCCGCCACCGCTGAATCAAGCTGAGACTGAACAGATTTTGCGTCGCACTGATCCGGGCGTCGAAAATGCTGAAGGGATCGGTGCGCACGGGAGACAGACCGATGGTCCCGAGAAATTGAGTCCGCCTGCTCTGCCGGACATCGGCGGACAGATTAGGCAACAAGGCTCCCAACTGTGTCTGCACCCGGCCTTTCGCTTCTTGAACCCGCTCCCTGTGCAACAGGATATCCGGATTATTGTCTACTGCGGCCGACAAGGCGTCGCGCAACGTCAACGAGAGGGTCGGCAACGGTATCGGCTGACCAGAAGTCCCCTCATCCCTCCCCCAAGCCGAACTCGTCGTGGCCACAAGGGCGAGCATGACGACGGCCATCACTCCACGTCGCTCACCGAGACAGGGTTTCTCTTGTACCCCCCTCTCTCCCTTCACCGTTCACCTCTCACGTTTCACTTCTTCTCTTCCTCTCCATCACGGATTTCCTACGTTTCACGCTTCAGGCTTCACTTCCTCCCCCTTGCCCCTCACACCCCTGACGCCTCACGTTTGGCGCTCTTGCTTATCGCTCCCTCAGACTCTCCTGTGCCGATTTGAGTAAGGGGCTCAGCAAATACTCGATGATCCGTCGCTGGCCGGTCTTGATCTCAACCGTGACCGCCATACCCGGAGATAGGTTCATCCGATTGCCGTCGACGTGGACCGTCGATCGGTCCATACTGACTCTCGTGAGGTAGACAAGTCCGACCTTTTCAAGAGGCGCGGCATCGTGAGACACGGTCAAGACATGGCCTGGAATCGTTCCGTATAGAGTGAACGGAAACGTTTCGATCTTGATCTCGACCGACTGCCCTTCTTGCACAAAGCCGACATCTTTGTTTTCCACCTGCGCCTCGACTTCTACCTGATGTTCACGCGGCACCACGATAAGCAACTGCTGAGCCGGCGTCACGACACCGCCGACGGTATGAACTGTGAGCTGTTGCACCACTCCGTCAATCGGGGACATCAGCCGTTGCAGACCGGCTTTTTGACCTGCCTTCGTCACCTCTTGCGAGAGCGAGGCCGCCTTGGTTTCCAACACCGACAGCTCGGCCTGCTTGTTCTGTTGGAATTCCGACACCATGGCGCGATAGTGTTGTTCCGCCTCAGCGAGTGCCGCCCGATCTTGGGCCAACTTCTTTTTCTGTGCGGCCAATTCCTGAGCCTTGTCGATCCGCTGCCCTTCAGCCTGGAGAAAATCCATCTTCGTCACGGCCTCATGTTCGAGCAACTTCTTGTAGGCCTCAGCCCGCTCCACCTCCATCGGCACCGTCGCCTCTAAGCGGACAATATTTTCTTTGGTTTGCTCCAGCGCAGCCTGGCGTTGATCGACAAGGTGTTGGGCTGCGGCTACCTTGGCCTGGTACTCCGCGAGCTGATCACGCAACAACTGTTGCTGCAACAGGACATACGTGCGATCGGCATCAGCCGGAGCATCGAAGGTGGCCTGGCCTTTAATGAGAGCCCGTAGCCGAGCAGCGTCCACATTCGCTGCCTGCTGTTCATTCGAGGCCCGATCACGGTCGGCGCGATTGAGCGTCGCATCCAACTCGATCAGTAGATCCCCTTGCTTCACCGCCTGTCCATCCTGCACATGAATGGCAGCGATCACGCCGGTTTCATAAGGTTGGACGATCTTGGAGTAGCCGCTGGGGATGATCTTGCCCTGTGCGATGGCGATAATGTCGATCCGGCCGAATGAGGCCCACAACACCGCTGCAGTGAAGGCTGCCGCGATCGTCCAGATGAGTGCACGACCGATCGGCGAGGGAGGGACTTGCTGGATTTCTAAGACCGCCGGCAGAAACTCTGCAGCACGCCCACTCGGAGCGACCGTGCCGGACATCTGGCGCGATTCTGCCTGCCAAGCGGCCCTCCACACCGTCCACTGTCGTGACAGCACACCGAACGCCATGTGACCTCAGAGTTGCATTTCGCGTTTCAGGTTTCACGTTACGGGTGACGACAAACAGCCCATCGCTTCATCGACGAAACCAGACACCCACAACACGAAACTTCTTCCGTTTACCGTTTACCCTTCACCCCTTACGTTTCACCTTTGGCCACCGGCCTGATGAGCATGCAATCGCGCATACACGCCGCCGATGCTGAGCAGATGGTCATGCGCTCCCTGCTCGACAATCTCGCCTCGTTCCACAACATAGATACGATGAGCCGCCCGCACCGTGCTCAGTCGATGAGCAATCATCACAATCGTTCGGCCCTTGGCGATCTCCACCATGTTCCGCTGGATCACCGCTTCGGATTCGTAATCCAACGCGCTGGTCGCCTCATCGAAAATAAGAATACGGGGATTCGCGACCAACGCCCGAGCGATAGCGATCCGCTGGCGCTGCCCACCCGACAAGGTGCAGCCATGCTCACCGATCACCGTGTCGTACCCATCCGATAATTCCAGGATAAATTCATGGGCGCCGGCCAACTTCGCCGCATGAATCACCTGCTCCATCGACAGACCGGGATCCGTCAGTGCAATATTGCTCCGCACCGAACCATTGAAGAGGAAGTTCTCTTGCAGCACGACCCCCACTTGTCGTCGGAGCCAGGCCGGATCGACCTGAGCAAGATCAACGCCATCGACAAGGATCCGTCCCCGCTCCGGCACATACAGTCGTTGTAAGAGCTTCGCGATCGTACTTTTTCCCGAACCGGACCGGCCGACGACCCCGATCATCTGGCCCGGCTCAATACGACAAGAAAGTTTCCGAATGACCTCCGGACCGTCCGGTCGATACCGAAAGGTCACCTCGTCAAATTGCACCAGCCCTGTGACCTGAGGCAGCGTCGTCCGGTTCGGATTGTAGGATGGCTCAGGCTGCGTATTGAGCACATCGCCCAACCGCTCGACTGAAATACCGACCTGTTGAAATTCCTGCCAGAGATTGACCAGCCGTAGAATCGGACCCGTCACCTGGGCCGCCAGCATGTTGAACGCGATCAACTGGCCGATACTGAGATCGCCGCCGATGACACGATAGGCTCCGAGCCACAGCACGGCCACCGTGGTAATCTTCTGCACGGCAGTCGCGGCCTGACCGGCAATCGTCATCACGCTCGTCGCACGGAAGCTCGCTTGCACATAGCCGGCCAGCTGCTCTTCCCATTTCCGCACAAGCGGCGGTTCCACTGCCATGGCCTTCACGGTTTGAATCCCGCTGACAGCTTCCACCAAGAACGCTTGATTCTCCGCGCCCCGATTGAACTTCTCATGCAACCGAGCCCTGATCGCCGGCGTAATCGCCACGGACAACAGCGCATAGATCGGCAATGACGCCATCACCACGAGCGTGAGGGTCGAACTGTAGAACCACATCACGGCTAAAAACACGACGGTAAAGAGCACATCAAGCACCACCGTGATCGAGTGGCTGGTCAAGAATTGACGGATGTGCTCCAACTCCCTGACCCGTGCCACCGTATCGCCGATGCGCCTCGCCTCAAAATAGGAAAGAGGCAGCGCTAGGACATGACGGAAGAGTTGTGCACCCAGGCTGACATCGATCCGATTCGTGGTATGGGCAAACAGGTAGGTCCGAAGTCCGCCTAAGAGCGCCTCAAATATCGCGAGCGTGATCATCCCGATCGCCAACACATGGAGCGTGGTAAACCCCTTGTGTACGAGCACCTTATCGATGACCACCTGCGTAAAGAGCGGCGTCAGCAGAGCAAAGAGCTGTAGGAAGAAGGACGCAAGCAGGACTTCGCCGAACAGCGTGCGGTACTTGACGATCGCCGGGATGAACCAGGTGAAGTCAAACTTGAAGTCTTGGAACCGGACATGGGCCCGCTTTGTACAGAGCAACAATTCGCCGGTCCACATCCCTTCAAACTGAGATCGTTCGAACAGGAGGGGGCGTCCTTCAACGGGATCCTGAACCAGCACCCTCTCCCCTTCGAGTTTGGCCACGACGAGATAGCGTCCGTCCGTTCGTTTGGCGATAGCCGGCAAGGGCATCCCGGGCAGTTTGTTCCACTTCGTCTTCACTAACCCAGCTTTTAACCCGAGATGTTTGGCGGCACGAAGGAGATCCGTATCGGAGAGCATCTGTCCAGATTGGGCAAACTGATGCCGTAGCTGAGCGCCGTCGGCGGGGAGATCATGAAATCGAGCAAGGATCAGGAGGCAGATCAGGCCGGTATCTGTTTCAAGGAGAGCACTGGCAGCATGTTCGGTATCCAGTGGAGACGAGAGAACCCGCGCAGCATCGGCTGACATCCAGCCATCTTAGGATAGCGTCGCCTGATGGCCAAACGTTTTCAAGGATTGGAACAGATGCACAGTAGGTGATTTCGCTGAGCCAGGCACTCTTGCAGTTCCATCAGCACTCAGCCGTAGCACACAATCCGAGATCGAGACATTCAGCTTTCAGGCAGAGCCATGAGTCCGCATTAGGGAATCACGTTGTGGTCCGCCAGGACCCGCAGCGGTCAGCACGGCGACAGCCCACAACGAACCCCGCCCCTTTACCATTCCGAGCCCTCAATCTGACAATCTACCAGACAACCGAGTATATCGGCCTTCCAGCGATCCGCGTGGTACATCCCGCCTGGATTTCTCCCAGGCGGGATGTACTCATCGTCCTACTGCACCGGTCGGGGATTTTTCTGTTTCGAAGTCAGCTGCTTTTTCCAGTTATTGCAGTCTCTGCCCTTGCAGTTCTCAACCCATTGCTGCACCCAGCCATTGTAGACGTTCGGAACAGCCAGGACACCCTGCCCACCCATGCCCTTATTGCCGATTACCGTATCGTCCTGGACAGTCGACGCCGACCCAGCTAGCAACACACGCCCGACAATCTTCGCATCGCTCGGATCGCCGTTCCGGTCTGGATCCGGATCCACGATGATCATCGCGTTACTGAATTTGTTGGCGACATAGGCATAGTATTGGCCATACGGATTCTTATCGCCAGGCGGCAATGCTTTGGCGCCATATTGCACGCCATGGCAACCTGGATCACAAGCCATACCATTCTTATCCACCGGCATCGCTACAATCGTATCTTCCTTCGGATTGACACTACCGTTCGGCAGTAGATGCCGGGTATCAACGACGGTAATGGTACCCGTCAAGGTATTGGCCGTGACCATATTGGTTCCGTCCGGACTCACCGGCGTCTGAATCGGTAAGGCGCCGACAAGCGAACAATCTTTACCCGGTATTCCAGGCGCTTGGTATAATAGGTCGCCAGGGCAACCTCCAACTGGATCATACTTTTCAATCAAATTAATCTTCTTGATCTCTGTATTGCTGTTGTTCGCCATATTCATAACCGATATGGTGCTGTCAAGAAAATTGGCCACGTAGTACTTACTCGAATCTGGCATCATTCCCGTGGCAATTGGCACAGCTCCCGTAGGAATGGTGGCTTCGATTGCACCGGCTTGAAAATTATAGACCGTCGACGTATTGACGTTTTCGTTGGGGGTTACCATCTCATTCCCGGTCGAACTCATCCAATGACCATGAGGATGGGTGGCGTGAATAATGTCGGAGTTATCCACCGGTGAATTCGTCATCGGGATGTCCCGAAGAAATTGATTTGGACTTGCACCACCTGAGCCAGCCAGATCGTTAAACTCCCGCACGTTATTGCCACCGTTCTGCGCCACATGCACGAGGTCGTTATTGGCTCTCGTCATCACGTGGGAGGGAGCGGGACCCGCGTTCAGTTCACGGATGAACTCGCCGGTCTTTCTGTCAAACACCGCTAATCGCTCGTCGAACCATTGCGTCTGATAGATGACATTCTGATCTCTATCCGTCCACATGTTGTGGGGATGGTTCATGTTAGTCGCCGGGAGTGCCACCTTCTTCGTGAGCTTCCAGTCCGCTCCATTGACGGCCGTCGCCGCTCCAGGCTTTGACTTCCCCGCCGTCAATTCAAACTGGGTGTTGACCCAAATTTCACCAATAGCTGGTATAGTCGGGTTATGCAATTGAGCCGCTGGATTGACTGCGGCCGTCTGCAAGAGCGTATTGAGATTCGCAACCGGAACCATAGGCGGAGGACTCTGCGGATCCGGCCTCGCAGCATAGGCAATCACTGGAACAGGAGGATAGCTTGGTTGCCAGCTGGATTTACTGTAATCCTTCCAATTATTCGGGTCCGTAATCATGAAAGCGGTTTTCACCAGGCGGAGCGCCAAATCGCTGGCTGTCGGAATCTCAATACCGTTTACCAGTGTAATCGTTTCGCCGAGATCTAACCCTAAACTGGGGACTAGGTTAGATGGATCATCCACGACCGTGGCGGGATCATCTACGATGACTATCGCAAACATGTAGACATGGATGTCACAGATAAAAACGTACAAGCCTGGCTTATGCAATTGCACGGTAGCCACGCCCCCCGGTGCCGGGTTGAGAAAATCGATGGCTGCCTTGAATGGGTGGGTGGCGAATGGCAGGTTATCATCGTGTGTGGCACCCGTCGGCCAGAGCAAGCTCAGCGCCGTATGGATGGTGCTGGCTTCTCCGCTAAACGAGGGAAACCCCACCGTTTCATGAGGGGCAATGACGGCGAGGGACCTCTGCTGAGCTCCCCCAATGGATCCAGGCACACACCCGATCGATGTCGAGTTGCCTGTGTTCGAACAGGTAAAAAAGTTTCCCGGCCTGTCTCCAGCCTCGAAGGAGACGGTCGGTGCAGCCTGGACTGCGCCAGCCGAGCCCCACCCCACCAGCATACTGAGTGCGGCCACTAAGAGATGTCGTGTTTTCATAGAGCCTTCCTTTACGGTTTCAAGCGTTTCATCTGTGTTGATACTTGGCGTTTTCGTTTCAGTGGACGTGAAGCTCCGACATCATGCCGAACGTGGCATGAGGAAGGATGTGACAATGGAACAGCCACCGGCCCAGTCCTCCCCCTACCGGCTTGTTCTTCGTCGGCCGATCGTCCAAGGAAACCCGAAACGTGAAGGTATAATTTGCAGGCACATCCATGATGTCCCGAAACTCATGGTACGGGAAGTTGTAGTCCGGTCCGGTTGTGCCTGCTCGCGGGTTCAGGCTCTTCGGCTGAAATGAAAATCCATGCAAATGAAACGGATGGTGCGCCCCCGTCGTATTGATCACCGTCAGCTCCAGCGTGTTCTCGAGAGTTGCATGACGGGCTGAGGCTAGAAAAAAAGGATTGCCACCGCTGGCGACACCATCTTTCCCAAGGCCTGTGAAGTCTCTCGGCATCGGGACCCCGTCAATCGACGCCTGAAACGCGCCGTTGTTGGCCCAGAACGTCAGCTGGATGTCTTTATTCGTCGACCCGTCTTCGCCCTTGGAAGGGGCAATCAGATTATCTGGTGCTGCACCGAGGACCTTGACCGACGCTCCCACCTTTGCAAGCAGAGGATCCCCCGCCTTTTTTACCAACGACGTAGATGTGACCGGGCTACCACCAACTTTCAGATGCGCCACCGGCACCGTCGGAGTCCAAGAGTATGTGGCTGCCACCCGCTCGAAATCCTCCGTCCAGAGGGTCAGAACGCCTGTGGCGTCCTCCGGAATCGCCGCCACCACATCCGCGCGGCCAGCCGGCGGGAGCAAGATCTCTCCCTCTCCATACTTAAAATCAAACCCATTAGGAGTAGCCCCCCCCTCGAGCACCGCATGATCGAGCAATCCCCCTTCTCCACCGATTCGAAGCAAATTGACTGGCGCCCCACTACTGGTCGTCAACCGAAGGCGCATGTAACGGACCGGCGAGGGATTCACGATCTGCAATCGCAGTCCCTGACCTGCCTGGACTTCAAGTGCATTTGCCAACACACTGGATGAAGGATCAGCTGGGGTACTAGGAGTCCCTCCTCTCGCATCAACCTGCACGCCGTTGGTCAAGACCGTAAACCCTTCACTCATACGACCAGTCAAGCTGGGAGCTTGAATGTTCGGAACGTCTCCGGCCTGGTAGAGACTCGGTGTATACACTCCATTGGCATCCCGCGGCTCCAGTTCACAGAGGATGAGCGGAGACTGATTCAAATCATCATTTGAGTAGTTGATCTCCCACGCCTCAACGCCACTAACGTGCGGCAGATCACCGGCAAATGTGGCCGGGTTAGTCCCAGTTCCTGGAGTGTTGCAGACCGTGATGTCGCTGAGCACCAGCGTCAGCGTCTTGGTTGGCTCTGCCGACGGGATCACGCCACTATCCCGGAGCTGCGCTTCATGCCCCTGATTATCTTGAACAATGATCGACCCGTAGAGTCCTTTGGCCACTTGGTTGGTCGAGGAGTGGTGGTGCGGGTGGTACCAGAAGATCCCCGGCCGGGTGACGGTGAAATCGTAGTCGAACTTCCCCCCTTTGGGAGCCACTGCAGACTGCGTCACCTCCGTGCCATCACTGGCATTATTCAACTCGATGCCATGCCAGTGAATACCCGACACATTCGCTTCTGGATCCAAACCCGACTTCTCGAGGTTATTCACAAAATGCACGATGACCCGGTCTCCCACCTTGAGCCGAAACTCCGGACC
>NZ_JBLFBO010000063.1:0-11809 GCF_047338595.1 Nitrospira sp. BLG_1 | reverse complement strand
GTGAACACCAGCGATGCACAACTTATTCCATGAACTTCAGAGTCAGGACACTAGCAGGATGCGGAAAAAGACCGCCACCGGCGTTCTCGCATCGCTCAGAGGCTCAACGTACGGCCCAGAGTACGATTCGCCTCTTCGCTCGCTGCGGCCTTGCTGGACGGCCTTTTTGCGCATCCTGCATGAATATTCAACGTCCTCTCACAGCTCAATATCCGTGACGGCGACACGGGTCAAAATGAGTTTTTCCGCAGCCTGCTAGACGTCTCGCCGTCGGCCGGCCGCTTCACGCAGAGATCCCCACAGCCGATCTCTTCCCTCCCCCGTCATGGACGAATAGGGAATCACGGCGTCTTCATCGGCAACTCCTAAACTCTGATGGATCTGGCGCACGGTTCGCACCCGTTCGTTGGTCTTCAGCTTATCGACCTTGGTCACAACGATGAGTGGATCATGCCCGATTGAACGGAGCCAGGCCATGGTCTGCCGGTCCTGATCAGTCACAACACGACTGTCCACTAACAACACCACCCGGATCAGCGCAGTGCGACCGAGGAGATAGCTTTCCAGCAAGGGGCCCCATTGATTGCGCACGGTTTTCGGGACGTTTGCGAATCCGTAGCCAGGCAAATCCACGAGATAGAACTGCGAGAGATGGAGATCTGATGTCGAGATCTGAAATACGTTCACGGCTTGCGTTTTCCCAGGGGTCCGACTGACTTTGGCCAGGTCTCGACGATTCAGTAACGAGTTGATCAAGGACGACTTTCCGACATTGGAGCGCCCGACAAAGGCAACCTCTTGTAGCGCGCCGGAAGGAAACTGTTCTGGAGCGAGACAACTTTTGATAAACTCGACTGCGAAGATTTTCATGTCGTTAGGCTGATGAATGGATTCGAACCGGAAACCTAGCCACAGTCCCGTCTTTCTGCGTCACTACACATACGAGCCTCCTCCGCTCAAGTCAACCGGTCGCAGCAGAATTCGGCGTGTCTTGCTGTGGAGCACCCTCCTCATTGGATTTCCGCTGAGCATCCTGATGCTGAGCTGGTTCATGACCTTGCCCGATGTGGAGCGACTCACACGAACCAACCCGACATCCAGCGCGCTGATGGAAGCCCGGCAAACTCAGGCAAAGGAGCAGGGACGTTCCGTCAAGCGCCAGTGGATGTGGGTTCCGCTTTCTCGTATTTCTCCACATCTTCGCCATGCAGTCGTGGCTGCGGAAGATGCGTCGTTCTTTACTCATGAAGGATTTGACTGGGAAGGCATCAAAGACGCCGCCATGCACAACCTTGAAGCCGGTGAATTCAAACGTGGTGGAAGCACCATTACACAGCAGCTGGCCAAGAATCTCTACCTATCGTCCGAACGGTCCCTCTTTCGGAAAGCCAAGGAAGCACTGATTACTTGGGAACTCGAACAACGCCTTTCCAAAATGCGTATTCTTGAACTGTACCTCAATGTGGCCGAGTGGGGACATGGCGTCTACGGCGCGGAAGCCGCAGCCCAGCATCATTTCGGCAAACCCGCCCACGAACTGACGTCCGACGAAGCCGCCTGGCTCGCGGCGATGCTGCCCTCACCGCGCCGATACGACCCGTTACGAAAAACGACCTTTTTGACCCGTCGGCATGAACGTATTCTGAAATGGATTGATCGGCAATCCGCCGCACCCGTACCGGTCACCGAGGAGTAGGACCGCTGAGTTGCGGCTATTCTGCATACTCCGAAGAATCGCCGACCTGACCGTGATCCTGTTCACCGAAGATGGCCGATTCATGAGTGTAGTGTTTGAATTCGAGCAGATTGTGCGACGGGTCTTTGAGAAAGAACGTCCGGTGCTCGATACGCGTGCCTGGGAAACGCACTCGCGGCTGCTGATAGAAGGTAAGATCCTGCGCCTGGGCCCGATCTGCCAGATCCTGCCATTCCTCCAGCGAGAGAAACACCAGCCCGAAATGACTGGGGTAGATCCCTTTCTGCTTCGGAGGCTGGTCCTGCACGAGATGTGCGACAAGTTGGTGGCCGGCTAAACCGAGGGTCACAGCCTGTTTCGATTGTCGCCCGACGGTACAACCAAGGCCGTCCACGTAGAACCGTAGGGCTGCATCAATATCGTGTATCGGAAATGCGAGATGAAAGAGGCTGGTCGTCATCAAAATCGGTCTCTCACGGTCGGCTTGCCTTTGCCATCCCACCACCCAGCCGCCATATGCAAGGTCACATGGCTGATGGCAAACTGCCCTCTCGGGGTAAGGACCAGCGTACCGGCTGATCCGTTTACTCTTGTGACCAGCTTCTGCAGTACCCATCGCGCCGCCGTCTCTGCTGTCTTTCCCTGCCCTAGCCGATCACAGATTGTTTTCGCAACGGCCACACGCATGATGCTCTCACCCCATCCAGTCATCGACACCGCTCCGGTCTCATTGTCAGCATACACTCCACAGCCGATAATCGGCGTATCCCCGACTCGTCCGGGCAGCATAAGATCGATCCCCCCGGTTGATGCACCGGCAGCGACTGTCCCAGACCGGTCCAGCGCAACAGCCCCGACTGTTCCATGCCGATCCCTCTTCATGGTCATCTGCCTGAGCATGGAACCGTACGAGAGCCTGCCTCTCGCAGTTTGACGCTTCTGAAGCTCTATCCTGTGATGCTTAGCGAACTTGGTCGCCAGAGGGCCGACGAGCAAGACATGCGCCGTCTCTTTCATAACGAGGAGAGCGGCCGTAATCGGATGAACAATACCTTCGATGGAGGCGACAGCACCAGCACGTAAGCATTCCCCTTCCATGATCGACGCATCCATCCGTCGGACTCCATCCAGCTGTCGATGAGCCCCGTTTCCCGCATTGAAGAGCCCGCTGCGCTCGAGAATTCGAATGGTCTGCTCCACGGCGACAAGTGCGGAACTTCCACGATCCAAGAGGTGATAGCCGACTTGCAATGCGCGACACAGACACGCGGCTTGTGAGGAGGTCATGGCACGGGAGCCGGCACCGCCGTGCGCGAGAATGATCGGTCTGATGGGTTTCAATTTAGGAGCAGATCCCGGGTCCTTTGGTAGGCAGAATTCTGCATACGATCGAGGTCAGATCGCACAAAGCCCAGGCCGGTGACACAGAGCTCAAAGTTCTCCGATAATTTCTTGAACAACGGCAAGCTGGTTTCCGCATCCTCACGACCGATCTGCGCCACGATCCCATACGACCGCTTCCCGGTCTTCACATAATCGACGAGGAAATCCTTGTGGTAAATCCGCCCTGCCGTTTTGAGGCGACGCAGATATTCGGGAAACAATCCCGCCATAAACAGCGTGAAATCACCGATATGACGGTGAACGTCTCGCTCACGATCCAGCGATTGCGCTTCGAACATGACCTCAGACTCGAAGAGTAAATCTACAACCGAATCGACCGGCTGATCCTTCCGGTTTCTAATTTTATAGAGTTGATCTGTACGGGTAAAATCGACCAACAGGTTGGAGACGTAGGATGTGACCTTGGCATCGGGCCAACCGAGGTGTTCCGTGAAACTCTTCTCGGTCAGGGCACCAAAGAGTTCTCTGAGCGGGTGCCGAAGAGGAACTTGAGCTCCCATCTCCACCTCCTGTGACGTCGGTGTGACTTACGGTCAGTATACCAAATCCGGACCGGGAACGGGTTGTCACTCTTGTCGATCTATCGGAACTCCTCCGTCAGATCTTGAGCCGTGAGACACCTCCTTCCCGACTATCCAACACAAAGGTCACCGGCCCATCGTTGACCAAAGCCACCTGCATATGCGCCGCGAAGATCCCTGTCTTAACCATCGTTCCGGTCTCTCGCAGTCCGGTCGCAACCTGTTCATAGAGCCCCTTAGCCGGATCAGCAGGAGCCGCATCGTCAAAACTCGGGCGTCGGCCATTGCTCGTCCGGCCCAAGAGGGTGAATTGAGAGACCAACAACACTGCGCCGCCCACATCAGCCAGCGATCGATTCATCTTCCCCTGTTCGTCGGAGAACATGCGGAGGGTCATGATCTTGTCAACCACATAGCGTACGTCGGACTTGTCATCACCCTTTGCCACACCCAGTAACACCATCACGCCTTGCTGGATCTGCGCAACAATGTGCCCATCTACCTCGACCGAAGCACTGGTGACACGTTGAATGACTGCTTTCATGGTGAGAGTCACTGGTCAACTGTCATTCGTCATTAGTTATAGGCAAACTGTATCGAGGGATCTTCGTCTTTGACCAATGACTAATGACCGGCATTCACGTAGCGAAGCGTGCCTTCCAGCGACAACAATTTGCGCTTCATGAATAGCCCCCCTGAAAACCCTCCAAGCGTGGCATCCTGGGCGACAATCCGATGACAAGGGATCACAACCGGGATCGGGTTCGCACCAACCGCGTTACCGACCGCACGGGCATACTGTGGTCCACCCACACGCGCGGCAACCCACTGATACGAGCGCAGCTTGCCGTACGGCACACGGAGAAGCACCCGCCAGACCTGCCGCTGGAATACCGTCCCTTGTGACAGATCGAGCGGCACGTCAAAGGTGTGTCGCGTGCCGGCAAGATAGTCGAGTAGTTGACGGCGAGCGACATCCAGTCGTGCGGACTCGCCTCGCTGCAGTAGCCCTTTTGACTGGGCTCTGAGGTCAGCCTCCACCGCCCGTTCCGACCGTTTCGGCAAAACAATGGCCTGAATTCCTTTTGAAGACTCCGCAATCCCCATCCACCCCCAGGGTGATCTAAACATCATTACCTTGTCCATAGACCGCTCCTCACTCTCTCGCGAAACGCCCGAGCTTGCTGCGCACCATCCTCCAAAGGACCCCCAGTTCTTCAGACTGGAATAAGGCATGGACGCCGAGATATCCGCCTACACTCAGTCCAATGCCGACGAACAGCATCGCGGATTTCGCAATCCACTCGTCAGGTCGGGCCCAAATCTGTGCTTCGGCGACCCACCAACAAGCCGCTATGATCGGTACACAGCCAATCCCTACCCGACCAGCCGAACGGAGCACTGAAAACCAGTCGACGCCGCCGAGTCTCCGATTGAGTACCGCCACGAGAATTCCGCCGTTGACCATCGCTGCCATGGCCGTGGCGAGGGCAAGCCCTGCCGCCCCCAAGCGCGACATCAAGACTAATGAGAACAGAATATTTGCCACGACTGCAATGGCGGCTGAAATAACCGGCGTCGTGGTGTCCTTCAGCGAATAGAAGGCCGAGACAATGATGCGCACTCCGCCGAATGCCCATAAGCCGACAGCATAGCAGAGCACCGCAAGAGCAGTTTCAGCGGTATCATGCGCCGTAAACGTGCCATGTTCAAACACCAGGTGCACGATCGGAGTCCGTAACACGATCAATCCAACCATGGCCGGCAGCATGATAAAGATGATCATGCGCAGTCCAAACCCGAGCGTTGTGCGCAGTTCATCCAGCGCGCCTCGTGCCGCTTGGGCCGACAAGGTGGGCAGGATGGCGGTGACCAACGCCACGCCGAAGACGCCCAAAGGGAATTGGATCAATCGCATGCCGTAAAAGAGATAGGTGGGCCCACCGGCAAAGAACGACCCCAGGATCGTGCTCACGGTAATATTGATCTGTGTGACCGACAACCCAAGCAACGACGGAATCATCAGTCGACCAATCTTTTTCACCCCTGGGTGACCGGGATTGAATGTGAACCCAAACAGCATGCCTCGTCGCCTGAGTCCCGGCAATTGCATCGCAAACTGCGCGGCGCCACCGGCCACCACCCCGATCGCAACCCCGATGATGGGTTCCGGCATAGCCGGGGCCAGGAACAGCGCGCATCCGATAATGAACAGATTGAAAAAGACCGGTGAAAACGCCGGTGCGGCAAAGGCCCGTAATGAATTAAGCACTCCCATGGCCAGTGCCGCTAAACTGATGAAAATGAGATAGGGGAACATGATGCGCGTGAGCAACGTCGTCATTTCCAGCCGGGTCGGATCGTCATGGAATCCCGGCGCCAAGAGCCACACAATGCCTGTCGATCCCAGAATCCCGACCAGCGTAATGCCCGTCACGATCGTCAGTAGTGTCGTGAAGGCGGCACTTGCCAGTTCCCACGCATCCTGCTTCGATTTCAGTGTGTGGTATTCGGTGAAGACGGGAATAAACGCGGCGGACATCGAGCCCTCGGCAAAGAGCTCACGGAGCAGATTCGGGATCCGATAGGCGACAAAAAACGCATCGGCCGCAGGAGTCGCCCCAAAGAGTCGTGCGATGACCATGTCGCGGATAAATCCGAGGATACGGCTGGAAAAGGTCGCGACGCCGATCACCCCGGCTGACTTGATGACTGACTGATTCTCGTCCTGCTGTGTCGGTGGTGCAGCGGGGGAGGCGGTCGGCTCTGCCATGGACCGGATTCTAGCGGAACGCTCGCGGGGCGTCTATCGAATGTGAAGGTGGTCTGATGCGCCGGTCGCTTGGAGCCTGATTACTCGCGGGCAACACCAGCCACACAAGGCAGCGATAAACTCCTGACGCATGTTGGACATCGCGCCAGGAGTCTTCGAGCAGTCGTCTATGCAGCCAGTCGAATGGGTGGCCGACTGGTCATGCTCGTGGAACCCGTGTCTGTATCACGCAATACTTCGGCCTTGGCCTGGGGTTTCATTTCCAACGTCCCATTGAACACCACCCCCTCTTCCATCGAAAGCACCGGCGTCGTCAGGCTGCCTTCAACGACAGCGGGCGCGCATAACACGATCTGGCTGGTCGCCTCAATGTCCCCCGTGATATGCCCATGACAGACGACAGCTCCTGCCGTCACTTTTGCTTTAATCACTGCCTCGGGACCAACGAGCAGCCCACCATCCGTGTGGATTTCTCCGTCCAAGGCCCCATCGATTCGCACGGTCCCTGAGTAGGTGATGACACCCTTGAACTGGACGTCTTTGCCGACAAACGCGACTTCATCCGGTAATATCGGGCCGTTGTGTTTCGGTAACGCGCTCCGCCGATCCTCTACCCATCGCTCTTGTTCTCGCTCCTGTCCCCGAGCCATGTCACCCTCCACCGCCTCCTCATGTTTCCACATCGTATGCCTCCTCCTTGTCGAGATTGGTCTGGCCAGACGAGCAGCCCCGCCGAGTCTCTCCTCTATCGGCTGATCGCGATGTTTTATTAAGTGGCAGGGAAGGGAGATGAGCAGCTTACGACTCTATGACCAATTCATTCGATAATTCATCAGGATTGTCGCCCGGGCGACCAGGACTTACCTCAGCAAGCAACGTGCCACACACCTGGATCCCTTGACATAACCCGCCGACGATATCTCCCCTTGTCAACCCGCTGATCGCAGCCTCAACGACCGAGGACCAACGCTCCGATGGCACTCGCTGTGCAATGGATTGATCCGCCAACACATAGATTTGATGTTCCAACAGCGACACCATCATCAACACACCGGTGCGCTCACGTGTCTGCGAGACCGCATATTTCGTGAACGCCCGTTCTGCCCGAAGTCTTACTTTATGATGCATGCGATCCGTCGGAGTCAGGAAACGAATACACGGAGCCAGAGTCCCCAGCCAGACGCCGACGCCATACGCCGTAATCGTCACCACGACGAGCCATGCCGCGTTGGAACCATGCCATCCCCAAGGAAGCCAGACTATTTCCGTGGTGAGCATGAGCGTCAGAACCACTAGGGAAAGCAACAAGCCGGCGCGATGCTGGGCATCGCGGTAGAGTCCAGACCGCCTGACGATCATGGGAACGATTTCAGCATTGGTATGCTGCTCCGCCGCGTGCACCATCAATCTGATCCGTTCACGTTCCTCCGCTGTCAGCTCCAGTCGCTCACCAGTTTCCACTGGCACCCCCTCCCCCAAAGTCACCTCCGCCACCGCTGAATCCTCCCCCGCCACCGAACGATCCCCCACCCCATCCACCACTACGGCTGCTATACCAAATCCAATCATCCAGCCCTCGAGATCGAGTGGTTCGCCCTCTTGTCCCCGCTGCACCAAGAAGTAGCAGCAAGACCGCCGTCACGCCACTCGCAAGCACTGCAGGCACGACCCAAGGCGCAAGGAACGTTGCGATTCCTGCACCGGCAACCGGGCCGATGAAGCGATGCACACTAGTGAACAGGAGTCCGACGAACAACCCGGCAATGACCGCCACTATGACCTGCTCGACCACAGCACTTCTTTCCCGAGGGGGAATATTCTCAGCGGCCTGGTAGGTTCCTTCAATGGCCTTCACAATTGCCTGGGTTCCTTCTAGGATCCCATCGGACAGATGACCAGCTCTAAACCGAGGAACGATCTCATTCCTGATGATCTGTGCCGATCGAATGTCGGTCAGGACACCTTCTAACCCGTACCCGACTTCGATTCGTACCTTGCGTTCTTTGATCGCCACCAGCAAGAGCACTCCGTTGTCCGTCCCTTTTCGACCGAGTTCCCAGGTGGTGGCCACGCGATGCGCGAACTCCTCGAGAGACTCGCCTTCGAGGGAAGGGATGGTTAGAACGGCAACTTGATTGCTGGACTGCCCTTCATGTGCCGTGAGGCGAGCGGTGAGCGCCTCCACGGTTGCCTGTGGTAAGACATGAACGAGATCGACGACCCGTCCGGTCAACGGAGGGACATCAAGTGCCAATGCGTGTGAAGCTAGGGTCAAGGTTGAGGCTAAGCTCAAGCATGAGACAAACCATCCGAGAACTGGGACTGCTAGTTTCCGATCCACAGTCTCACCCTCGACCTGAGCCTCAACCTATTCTCAAAATGTTACTTCCGGGGGTTTCGCCACGGCTTTTTCGTCGGCCACCGTAAAGTTGGGCTTCTCTTCCAAATGCAAGAGGAACTTCGCAGTGAGGTTCGTCGGGAAATAGCGAACCATCTTGTTGTAGTCCGCTACTCGATCGATATACCGCTTGCGGGCCACGGTAATTCGATTTTCCGTTCCTTCCAGCTGGCTCTGAAGATCTCTGAAATTCTGATCGGCCTTGAGGTTGGGGTAGTTCTCAGCGATCGCGATCAGTCGCCCCAACGCTGAGGCCAACCCCGCTTGAGCCTTTTGAAACGCCTCGAATGCAGCCGGGTCTTTCAGCACCTCCGGCGTCACTTGCATTCCAGTGGCTTTGGCCCTGGCGTTGACAACGCCCTCCAGCGTTTCTTTTTCATGGGCAGCATACCCCTTGACCGTTGCCACAAGGTTGGGAATGAGGTCTGCGCGGCGCTGGTATTGATTGATCACCTCACTCCACGCGGCCTTCGTATCTTCATCCAAGCCTTGGAGATCATTGTACCCACACCCAGAGACAGACAATGCCATGACCGTTGTTGCTGTGATCACTGCCGTTTGCCACCACCTACGTCCCATCATTTCCTCCTTCAGCAATACCCTTAGCCCTCATTCTGTAGGGCGCTGTGCCTTGCGAATCGGGCTGTCATGCTACCACGGGGAATAATCATGAAGATATCTCGGTCAAGGGCCTCACGCTGAGAAGAGGGGGCACTCGACAGAATCGATGGGTCACACGGAAGAGGCTGGTGACGGAGGAAGAATCTACTCGGCAAGCAACGACTAAGCAACCTTTAATGGGTCCAACGAAGCGGATCTCGAACGGGCTTGGATAAATGCCGTCAAGCGTTTATCCTCTTGCGCTCTGCGCAGAAACTTGAATGCAATCCCGCGGGTGCTGACTGAGCGAACAATGGCTGCCGCCTCGACCGGCGGCTCATCCTTGGCGAGGATGATCTCGAGGTAAAAGATATCATCAATCCGCACATGAGCCTTGCTTTGGATAATGCAACCCCCTAATGACATATCCAATACGGTACCTTCCCCCCGCACTCGTCCCCCGGAAAAAGAGAGAGAGAGCCTGACTGGAATACGCATGTATTCCCGACGCTCAGTGACCTGAGAGGCGCTCCTGAGACTCTTGCGACGGGCGAGAAATCGATGGTCACACCGTTGACACTGAAAGGGTACCATCCACAGCAGCGACGCGATCAATTCACGTGGTGAGTGCGCTTCCACGCGAACGGCACCGTCCTGTCGACATTGAGGACACACGATCTGTCGCCCCATGACACGCTCCGACATGCACCATCGTAATCACAGCCCTTGACCGCACTATAAAGGCCTTTCCTTCACAGTCAAGCTCATTACCTTCTGGCGCAATCAGCTTCCGGCCTGCTGTTCCGCCGGGAGGGGGTCAGATTGAATAGTCTTGAAGTCCGCGTGGGTTCTGCTATGAAGACTCCGCGTGGGGGGACTCCGGCTCACTGGGCAGGCCGGATTCAACGATGCCGGCACGGAGATATTCATGATTGAGATTGGCAATGAACCGGGTACTGATGTTTTTGGGGCACACGGCCTCGCACTCATACTGATTGCCACAGGACCCGAACCCTTCCCGGTCCATCGCCTCAAGCATGGCACTCACACGACGTGCTCGCTCCGGCCTTCCCTGTGGAAGGGTCGCTAAGTGGGATACCTTTGCCGCCACATACAGCATGGCTGAGGCATTCTTACAAGCTGCGACACAGGCCCCACACCCGATACACGACGCCGCATCCATTGCGGTTTCCGCTTGGTCTTTTCCGATCAAGATGACGTTCCCGTCCACAGCGCCACCAGTATTAACGGAGATATATCCGCCCGCCTGCATGATGCGATCCAGCGCACTGCGATCCACGACCAAGTCCTTCAGAATCGGAAAGGCTTTGGCCCGCCAGGGCTCAATCGTAATGGAAGCCCCATCAGAAAACCGTCTCATGTACAGCTGGCAGGTCGTGATCCCCTGGTCCGGGCCATGGGGAATCCCATTGATAACCAGGGAGCAACTCCCGCAAATCCCTTCCCGGCAATCCTGCTCGAACGCCACCGGCTCTTCACCATTGCCGAGCAGTCTCTGATTGACCCCATCGAGCATTTCTAGAAACGACATGCCGGGGCTCACATCCTGCGCCTCGTACCTGATGAACCGACCCCGTTCGTGCGGGCCATTCTGGCGCCAAATGTTCAGGGTGAATTTCATAGCGTGTGCAGCAACCTCACTCGTATTTCTTTCACCCCTTACTCCTCACCCTCACCTTTTCCCGGCTATTGGTAGCTTCTCATGGTCGGCGGCACGAACTCGAACGCCAGCGGTTCCTTGTGGAGAACCGGCACAGCTCCATCCCGATACTCCCATGCCGCAACATAGGCGAACCGCCCATCGTCCCGCTGTGGCTCACCATCCTCTGTCTGATACTCCTCCCGAAAATGCGCGCCACATGATTCATGCCGATGGAGAGCGTCGTGACAGAGCAATTCGGCAAATTCGAGATAGTCCGCCACCCGTCCCGCATACTCCAACTCCTGGTTGAACGCACTTCCCGCCCCCGGGACCATCACATCTCGCCAAAATTCCTCACGAAGGTTGGGAATCGCTTGCAATGCCGAGGTGAGTCCCCCTTTGTTGCGCGACATGCCGCAGTGATTCCACAAGAGCGTCCCGAGTTCTCGATGGAACATCGCCGCGGTTCGACGTCCCTTCACCGTCAGCAGGCGGTTGACCCGCGTCTCAACGCGCCGAATGGCCCCGCGAGCCTCTGCATGATCGTCCGGAACAGAGAGAAGTTTTGCCGTCGCCAAGTAATGGCCAATGGTATAGGGAAGGATAAAGTAGCCATCGGCAAGTCCTTGCATCAATGAGCTGGCACCCAATCGGTTGGCACCATGGTCCGCAAAGTTTGCCTCACCGATGACGAAAAGCCCCGGGACCGTGCTCATCAAATTGTAATCCACCCAGAGCCCCCCCATCGTATAGT
>NZ_JBLFBO010000099.1:0-2808 GCF_047338595.1 Nitrospira sp. BLG_1 | reverse complement strand
GCTGAGTTTCAAGCCGCTCTGGATGCTCCAACTCGCCACAACCCCCGTATACAGCCTCTCTTGACCGAGCCGGGATTCTTTGACGCTGATCCTTCTTTCACAGCATCAGAGAAGCGTTGACCAGGACGATCGAACAATTTCAGCAGCATCATGCCATTGAACCGTTCGATTGGGGTCGGGACGAACCAATCGCTTTCTCAAACAGCACGCACTCCAACGCGCTTCATAGCCATGGATAAAGACGCATGCACTTACAGATAAATGCAAACGTTCTTCTCGAGATACGGACCAGTGCGAGTTAGCTCGATTCAAGGTTCCTTGATTCCACACTGCTCAATGACCTACTGTTGATCCCACACGGGCCATTTTCTCTTCAAGTTTCAACGGCACGGGATGTTCAGCGAAGAGGTCTGCTTTGCATGCTTTCCCATTCACGCTGTAGAAATTACAGGGTAGACCTCTCTGGGCGGAGACTTTGCCAGTCAGGCCTCTGATGCACCGCGTCAGGAGACGCCGTGCCAGGTGGAGTCGGGCACCGTTGTGTCGCGCCACGCGACTCGACCGTGCCGAGAGAACAGCCGTCGCCCAGTAAGGGATGTGGCAACGCCCGTGGCAACCGCGCCATCGCAAACGATGTCACGCTTGCAGCCGCGCGTTGCCACAAACTGGGAGATTCTGTTGCGCCCCGATGTAGGTGAGGGGCACAACATGATGTTGAGAGGAGGTTGGTGTGCGAGTTTGGTGTCTGAGTCCGTCCATAGTCGGCTCGGCTTATCGAGCGTGATCGAAGAGCAGAGTGAGTGACAGCATTGCTGGGGCGAGGAACGGAGAGTGTCGTGTGGTCCTGTAACTCCGTGCCACGTGAGAAAGAGGGCGGTTCTGTATGCGTACGGCGACGTCCTTGTGAGAAGTGGTGAATGGCCAATTCGCGTCCCTTTGATCCTTTCCGACAATCAGTTCGCACATCGACCTTTGCGCAGTGGATGGCATGCATGGCACAATTGAGAAGACGATGCGTGGCAACTAATAGGGGCACACCAATGTACTTCCCCAGTTGGCTGAGTTCACATGATCACGTGACTCGTCACAGGTTGAAGAAAGGGTGTCAGGTAGCGGTCTCCTGTACGTACAGCAGACTGGTTGGATGAGAACTGCATCGAAATCATTCCGACTGACGAAGGAGGTTTCGTATGATTCGTATTCTATGCGCGCTGCCCTTTACCCTTCTGGCGGGTGCCATGATCGCTGGCTGTGCCGATGATTCTGTTTCGGGTCGGCAACGACCCGCCCCTGGCTATGACAACGTTCATATGGGATCGCCGCAGCCGGGCCAACAGCATCGTTACGACGAACCTCCGCCGGCTGCACAACGTGATCCTTATAGCCGGAGCCAGCCTGGATACTATTAGCAAGACGCCCTGACCCCTGGGGTTGTGATGCGCTGAGTTGTCAGTATCCGTTAAGAGACGAGGGGAGGGGCGCGTTCTGAGAAATGACAGGGAACGTCCGGTTCATCTCTTAGGAGAGGGAGCGCCTTCGCAAGAGAACGCTCCGTGCTTACGATCGCGCCAGTATCAGATGCCCGATGCGAGCAGAGGCTGGCCGAACTTTGATTTCAATATCATAGCCGAGCCGATTCAGACACTCCATCAGTTTGCGTTCAGACACATTGGAGAAGTCCCCACGCAGCATGCTGGAGACCTTCGGTTGTGTGAGTCTCAAGCGTGTGGCTGCGGCTTGATGGGTGAGCCCTAGTTGGCGAATTGCTTTCCGGATCTCGATTACCAGCCCGGTCTTGATCTGGAGCGTATCTGCATCTGGCAGCTCCAAGTCTGCGAAGACATTACCAGACCCGCGAGAGACCTCAATTCCTTTAATGACTCTCCTTTTCATGTCGTCGCTCCTTAGCCGCGCCTCAGGCACTTTCGGCCTCGCGCGGAAGACGGCGAGATTCTCCTTACATTACGCCGCATGTGGGCGCCGACGCGATCGTGTGCGACTCTTCGGCATGTGTGGCTGGCGCGGAGCCTGGTGCTCCATGGCTGCGCGCAGGATGCGGTTCAGTCGCGTCTGATAGCCCTTCCCATGCAGTTTGAGCCAGTCGAGCACATCGACATCGAGACGCACCGTGACTTGTTGCTTCGCCGCGACACACCGGCCTCGCCTGCGGCCTCCTCACTCTCCATGCCTGCCGCGATCGCCGCCCAGAACCGTCGTCGCTTATCTCGGCCTGCTACCGACGGTCGATCGGGTGACGGCAAGGGGGGCCGCCCAGACCGATCCGAACGGCGCTTTCGAATGTTCATCGCAACCTCCTTCATCAAGATGTTGCAACGACCACTTGAATCCGCCCAATATGCCGCCACAAACTACCAGCACCGACTGGCTGAGTACGGCCTCACTCCCAGCATGAGTCGCAAAGGTAACTGCTGGGATAACGCCTGCGTGGAAAGTTTCTTTGGCACACTCAAGCGTGAGCTGGTCTATCATCAGCACTACGCCACGCGAGACGAAGCGAGACAGGACATCTTCCACTACATCGAGGTGTTCTATAATCGGCAGCGACGGCACTCGACGCTCGGCTATCACTCCCCGGCCGAGTATGAAGCGAGGGTGAAAGTCGCTTAACCAGGTGTCCACGGAATTGGGGGAAGATCAGGCTCACACAATGTGGCGTGGATTACGCTGTGATCCAGACGTTAAAAGGAGAGCCGCTCCCTGGTTCGGCGAAGTACTACATCCACAATTGGAACGCGCGATTGCGGGATGCCGTGACCAGGCTGGAAGCGTTTACGAAGGCGGTTCTAA
>NZ_JBLFBO010000098.1:0-2813 GCF_047338595.1 Nitrospira sp. BLG_1 | reverse complement strand
GTCGCGATCAGTGGTTTTTTCATTCCATCACCCCCATCGTATGAGCCACCTTTTGAAAGATCGGCTTCAGATGCAGCCATGCCTCTCGAGAACTGGTTTTCTGTAATGTCCAGATCGGCGCTCCCATCGCCTGGGCTTCCGCCACCGCCGTGCGTGACGGAATGGCGGCCATCCGGCCGTCCTCCAGTCGAATGAACAGCGAGGCAAAGGCCGTACAGAGTTGGTCGAAATTGGCGCGTTGAAAGGGCGTGGGCTCGACCAGATTCGGAAGCAGGCCGATGAATCGAAGATCTTTGTTCAGGGTGCTTTGTATCTTGAGGACCTGCGCCCGGAGTGCCGCGATGCCGTCGACTGCTTCTTGATTCAGCTGTATGGGCGACAGCACAAAATCACCCACCACCAGTGACGCGAGCACCCGGATATCGGGATTTGGATTCGTATCAATGATGGCCACATCAAATCGGTCATCCATTTCGTTGAGGAACAACCGGAGATTATTGGCAAACTGGTTGTGATCTTCTTCTCGTCTCTCGAGTTTGAGCAGATCGCCGTGTGAGGGAATCACTACAAAGGTGCCGCCTTCAATGGTGGTCACCGGTTCGGTCAACAGTTGGTTGGCCGTGATGGATGAGATGGTGGCCAACTTGGAGGTGCCGATGTTTTTCGACGTGTTCCCTTGATGGTCTAAGTCAATGATCAAGACCCGTTTCTTGAGCATTTCGACGAGGAAGTACCCCAGTTGGCAGGCAATCGCCGTTTTCCCCACGCCGCCCTTCTGATTGGCTAAGACCAATGTTTTCATCGATCGCTCTCCTTTTTCACGAGCCAGAACGTTCGCTGCTTCTTCGCGACAGGCTTTCCCGAATGACCGGCGTTGTGCATCCCTTCCATGGTTGGATTTTGGTGATGGTTGAGAAAATGCGAGAGGGCGCGTTGGGGTCTTCCGATCGCGTCAAAGTAAGATTGGTTCCTAATCATTTGACGGTTGCTCTCGCGAGTCGGACGCGTCATGGAGCGTGCGGCATTCTGAATACGCCATACTGAGTGAGCCTGAGTAGTTTTGCGAGTCTGTGTGGAAGGTTCTTCTCCCTTACGTTTCTGATGGGAGCAGTATCCTAGGTAAGAGAAATTGTCAATCCTCTTCCGCCAAAAACCGTAGAGGTCGATGATTGAATTGTGCATGACCCTGAATGAACGTTCAGATTGCCTTAGCGGGCGCAATAGCTTCCGGTGAGATTGCAAGAAAGAGCGACGATCGGGTTCGCCAAGAATTGGTTGGATAACAGGTTGGGGGGACCAGGCATTCTGTCATGCCTCACGTGTAGCACTGCTGGTAGCTATCCGGCGATAGCCGGCTACGCGTCGACAGAATTGTTGTCCCTACGCAGCGTGGGGAGCATGGGAAAGAGCGGGATGAGATTGAGGCGAGCATGGTCGTGCGGTCGCTGACGGTCTTGTGCAGAAATCTGGTGCGGCCCTGGCTGATTTTTGCATGATCGACGGATTCACCAAATATTTTGCGCTCCGTCGCGTTCCATCGTACCGTCACAAGTATGCCGGAACCATCTTTATCGTTCCCGCGCGCTGCGGCCTCCGCTTGTCCCGAATATGGATACGAACAGGAAGGTGAGCTGGAATGTCGGCGGTGAGGGGTCATTAATCCATCAGTTCCGGCGGTTGAAACAGATCAAGCTCGAGTATTGAGGGGATGGAGGTGCGTATGACCATCGGCTATCAGCGAGTCCTTCCGCTGTTGATACTCGTCCTGATAATTGGGTTGCATGGTTGTCAACGTGAGACGCCGGTCGAGAAGTCGCAGGCCTCACAGGCACCTTCGGTCGTCGATCAAGCGGTTCGTCAGTCCGTCGATGCTATCCAGACCCCGATGGACAAGGCTCGCGGGGTGGAACGGACGTTGAATGAGGCGGCTGGTCATACGGCTGATCGAGTTCAGGAAGCAGGGCAGTAGAAGTGTTCGTGAATATTGTGGGTTGGCCTAATAATTCAGGAGCGGCTCTCCTACAACCGCCGATACGCCGTCGCAACAATATATGTCGTTTCTGTGATCCTGAATCCCAGGTTTCATGTTCAACGTTTCAAGTTCATCATCAAACCTGATATTTGAAACCTTAGGCCGTGACGCTTCGCGAGGTGTTTTGGCCATGTGGCTTCGACACGAACTATCGCGGCTCGGAGCCGTCCTTCTCTCAGGAAGAACCTCTTTCCTTCGCGTCAGCTCATTGCGTTCCTCCCACAGCGAGCATAGACTCTTCACCTGACTCTGAGCCCCCTGAGTTGTTGTTTCGCTAAATGGCGGAGCACAAGATTGCGGGGCTATCCCATTGACAGCCGCACGCTGTTCCCACAGAAAGGAGAGGGTGCATGGATTTTCCCGCAGTCGGTTGGATTGGTCGTGTTGTGCTGTGTGCGATCCCGGTGATGGTTGTGAGTCTTCCGATCGAAGCCGCCCCGCCAGGCCTCAATCCCTGTACCTTGCTGACAACAGCAGAGGTCGAGCAGGTCCTGAGTAAGCTGAAGGGAATGCCGAAAGGTGACACGCTGGCTGATGCCAAGTCGTGTACCTATGAGTTTGCCAATGGCCAGGATGAGTTTGAAATCTGGATTGGTCCCGGCGATGCATTCGCACGTATGCGCAAGGACGCGAAAAAGCCGGTGACGGTGGGCGGTTTCGGGGAGGAGGCCTTTATGGATCGGGGGAGACTCGATCTCGGCTCGCTGGAACTCACGATGAGGAAAGGGGCGGTGTTGGCGCAACTTTCGATCAGGGAAGGCGCAGGCGACGAAGCGAAACT
>NZ_JBLFBO010000097.1:0-2854 GCF_047338595.1 Nitrospira sp. BLG_1 | reverse complement strand
GGGTAGGGTGGGGGCGGGCAGGGAAGAGGCTTGGGAAGTCGGGTGAGAAGGCAATCGTCTCCTGGTGGGTGAGGAGGTGTCACCGCTGGGAGGGATACTCCGTGCTGCACGGTCCGCCTCTATCGTGTGATTGTGATTGAGGGGAGTGGTTCGGCTGGACGGGAGTGAGTCCCTGTCGTCTGAGCGAGTGCTCCATTAGATTGAGACAGAGGGATGGAGCAGGGAACGAGAAGGAAGGAACGGAACGATGGAGCTCATACCACTGACCCCTGAGCCAGAACGGCCGGATCACGGCACGTCCACGGCCATGGTGCCGTTGGCCACGACAAGTCTCAGAAGGACGGACGGGGAGTTGCCGCCGGTCTGCCTGCAGTTGTCGTCCTCGACCCTCATCGGGCTCCGTGTCTATCTGGATGAATTCGCGCGGCAGCTCGCGCAGCAGAAGCCGGGATCCACCACGGCCCGGACCTATTTCAAGCGCGGACGATACTTTATCGCCTGGCTGGAGCAGGGGAGGGAGCCACAGGTCCGTCGTCTCGATCGGACCTGTCTCGAATCCTATCGTGCGTGGCTCGATCACCGCTTTGCGAACCTTCGCACGAAGAACGGCTATCTGACGGCAGTCCGCCAGTTTTTGACCTGGCTCGTGCCGCTGCATCCGGGCCTTGTGAATCCAGCGGACTTCGTCCAGGGCTGGACCTGCAGTCGGCAACACACGCGGCGGCATTTGCCGGTGGAGGACGCCAAGGCCTTGCTCGCGGCGCTCGAGTCTGATCCGCGCAAATCCGAACTGCAACGCGCGCGCAATGTGGCCATGGCCTATCTCATGCTGAAGACCGGGTTGCGCACGATTGAAGTGAGTCGGGCCCGGATCGAGCATCTTCAAGAATTGGTGCCGGGTGAAAAATGGCGGCTCTGGGTGCATGGCAAGGGGAGAGGGTCGGCCGATGAGTCGGTGCAGGTGTTGAAGGAAGTGTATGAACGGATTCAGGCGTACCTCGCGCTCCGGCCGGGGCCATTACAGGAGAGTGATCCGCTGTTTGCCACGACGGCCTGTCTTGATCGCGGCGGGAACGTGGTTACACCAGCCGGGAAACGGCTCTCCACACGTGCCATTCACCGGATCATCACGGAAGGACTACTCTTAGCGGGTGTGAAAAAACCCGGCATTGTGGTCCATAGTCTGCGCCACTCGACCCCGACCTTTGCGCTCCTCAATGAGGCCAATCCCACGCGGGTGCAGAAGATGATGCGCCATCAGCATTATGCAACCACGGAGATTTACGTAGAGGAGGTGCAACGCCTTCTTGAAGGGGCGGAAGACTCGGTGACGCAGATCTAGAGAAGCTCCCGCCGCCGCCCTCACACATATCTGCACCGTTTCGAATAAAGTTAACCACATCGGGACGCTCATCACGCCTGAGCGCCATCCATCTCAAACCTGTCATCAAGCCATTGGGCCAGTTCTCTTCAGAGGGAGAGGCCTCAGAGTATTGTCACGCAGTGCCGCCAACAACATGCGTCTTTTTACAAGATGGGTGCATCTGCGCTTTTAGAAGCCTTCGTTAGGCTGAGCAACCTACAACATACAGCGAGGTTTCGTCGTATCACGAAGCTTCGCTGCGGATCGGAAGAACGATGACGTTGCCAATCCCCACAGAATCAGCACTTTGTAGCGTTCATGAACTGGCACCAAGTTTGGAATGCCTCCTGGCATCAAGAGTCGACTTTCACAAGTGAACACACAACGAGATGGAGCAGCCATGAAATCTATGCTTAATCGGAGATCAACAGAAGATATCGCAATCACAGGATTGCTCTTTGCATTCTTCTTTCTTGTGATCGCCGTCTTCCAAGTCTTGAAACCTCTCAAGAGCGGGCTTTTCGTGGAGCATTACGGCGCCCACATGGAGCTCTACGCCAAGCTTGCGAACATCCTGATCGCATCCATTGGCGTGGGAACATTTACCTTGCTCTACAACAAGCTACACCGACAGCGATTCATCTACACGCTGAGTGGGTTCTTTCTCTTGAGCTTCCTCAGCCTTGCGTTCGCGCTTGGAGATGAACCGGATCCGTTCCTCATCTGGACCTTCTATCTGTTGGGTGACCTCGAAGCCACAATGATGGTCGCAGCGTTTTGGGCATACTTGACTGATCTTTCTCATGGACCGGACGCGAACCGGCTTTTCGGTCCCATTGGAGCCGGAGGTGTGTTGGGCGGTTGGGCTGGCGTTTCGGTCGCAAAGGTTTTGCTTCCCACCATCGGAACCCCGGGACTCTTGTGCCTATCCGCTCTTTTCATGGGCGGAGTGATTCTGATCGTTGGATCAACAGAAACACTGCTCCGGAGATCACGGATATTCACGCCAACGATTTGGCCCGATGCACGGTCGAAAGTTGAGTCGTTCTCCAGAGGGTCATTGTTGGAGGCATTTGAAGGAGCCAGATTGGTCTTTCGCTCACGCTATCTCGCGAGCATTGCCGGCATCATGGGTTTGTACGAGGTGGCGTCACAGCTGATGGATTACCAGTTCAAATTAGCAGCTGAAAGCATGTCCGGTGTCCAAGCCACTCAGGCTTTCATGACGGATGTGTACTTGTACGCCAGTCTGTTAGCTGTGATCACCCAACTCTTTCTAGTTAGTAGCGTGATGAAGCGGTTTGGTCTTGGCGCAACTCTGCTTGTCCTGCCAGCGGCTATTATCGCCGGCTCGTTAGGGTTTCTGGCCATGCCCTCGTTGGTGGCAGTCAGCCTTCTGGTCATTTTCGATAACGGCCTAAGTTATTCCATCCAGCAGACCGGACGGGAGTCGCTCTACCTCGCCACCGGACCAGACGAAAAGTATAAGGG
>NZ_JBLFBO010000062.1:0-12351 GCF_047338595.1 Nitrospira sp. BLG_1 | reverse complement strand
AGTGAGGGGGCAGTATGCCCCAATGGTGTGTCTAAGGAAATCGTGGGGCGGAGGACACAGACTTTATCTTGATCCAGATATCTGAGCCAGCATTCGATATGACCCTCCGGCCCGCTTCCGAAAATGAGAAGGACAGGACGACGAGCACGTTCGCAGTTGCCCAGTCACACTTCGTGAATGGAACGTCATGGACGCCAACTTGCACCGGGTAAGATTCCTCCAGCGTGCGAATTTCATCCATGAGCTCCTGGGGCAGTGTTCTTGTGATCATCTCGTCCTCATGAGTTGCCCTCTCGGTAACTGACAATCTTGCATCACGTGCTGGTCATCGGAGTGTACTGCTACGTGCTGACTTCTTCTAGAGATTTGGCAAGGGAGAAAAAGTGGGGACAGGCACCCTCAATTCGCCAGGAGCATCTCATGTTGGGAGATGACATCGTGCCGGGGAACCGTGGATTGAGGAGTAACAGGATGCCATTTTTACTTCATGGTGCGATCGTTTTCAGGAACACTGCGGGCGCGACGATCTGAACGGATTGAAACCGTTTCAGTTTGAGTAAGTCCGTATCCCCCGTGACGAGATAGTCGGCGTGAGACTCAACGGCGGTGGCGAGAATCCGGAGGTCGTCAAGGTCGTGAATGGGAGCAGAGACGGAACGGGTGCCGGCGACAAGGATGGCCGCCTGGGTCACCAGCGTGAGGAAGTTATGAATGTCGCTCGTCGAGAGATGATAGCGACGTCGGATTTTCGGACGAGAGAGGGCTTCCTGGAGTTCTTCTAGGATGGGAGGACTTGTGACCAGGTCAAATTGCTCAGCCCGCCACGCCTGGACGATGTTCGCCGGTGTTCCACGCGGGGAGATTAACGCACTGACGAGAATATTCGTATCGAGGACAGCCCTAGGCACTCAGACGCCTGCGCCGTCGGCGGGCTGCTCGGGCTTGCTTCACGGCTTGTGTGGCATCACGACGTGCATCCCGTGCCGGGATGTTCCTGTTCTTGGCCCATATCCGATCAAGCACCGCGAAGAGTCGGTCGCGTCGTTTCGTTAAGGCTTGATACCGATCGAACGGGATCATCGCGACCACCGGGTGGCCTTGTTCCTCAACGATCACCGTGTCTTTTTTCCGGCGAACCCGACCAAGCAGAGAGGGGAACTCGTGTTGGGCACTTTTGACGCTACAGGTCTTGACCATCTGGATCCCTCGCTCCTGATTACTCTGACACCGAGTGTACACCGTGGGCGTATGAGAATCCAAGGAAAGTTCAGTCAGTCGAGCGATTGCGGTACCAGGTCCGCTCTTGGCACAGTATTTCCCAGTGCAGACCAGCATCTGTGGGGAAGTGGTTGCAGGGTCCCACGGCTGGTGTCGCTTTCACGACTGTTTCAGAGTTCGATGACTGCTTCAATAGCCCGAGTCTGCGGTCCATGGGGCTGGTCTGCCAGGTTGACTGTGAACGGGTCCGGATAGGTTGTGCCTTCCGGTTGATGCGTGATGGTGACGACCGGCTGGTGTAGTGTTTCTTGATTCAGCGTCGTCACTATGCCTCGTTCCTTCGTATTGAGCCGCACCTGACTGTGCACGGGGTAGATACCCACGAGTCCGATGAATGCGGACAGGAGCTGCTGATCGAGCTTATTCTGCCGCGCTTCCTGGTAGAGCCGCTGGAAGGTCCGGTGTGAGGGCAGCGGTGTGGCTCCGCCGAACCCGCTGAGCAACTCATCATACCGATCAACGATCATGAGGATCCTGGTACGATCCGAGGTAAATTCTCCCCGCGCTTCTTTCGGATAGCCACTCTCATCGAGATAGGCATGATGATTGGCAATGAGATGGAGGACGGCGGTTTCGCTGCTGCCTGCCTGCTGTAATGCGCGCACACTGAGACGTGGATGGCTCTCAAACTCGCGCTGCTGCACCGGAGAGAGACGCTGGTCGGCATGCGCATGCCGAACGAGTGGGGGAGCAATCTGCAGCAGTCCGATGTCATGCAGGAGCGCGGCCGTTGCCAGTTCTTGCAGCTCCAACGGGTTGAACTGAAAGGTCTGTCCGAGGATCAGCGCCAAGGTACAGGTGGTGAGTGCATGCTGGCTGAGCATGGGGTCGCCGGCTCGATTCTGGCTCAACGCCATGAACATGGATGAAGGGGTGAGCGTTCTGGTCACAATCGTGATTTCGTGGACGGCATCGGCCGCTTGTTGGGGATTGACCGTTCCGGTACTCGCAATCTTGGTAAAGACGGACTGAACCGACTGCGTTAGTTGCTGCTTCGCCAGCGCGGCTTGCGCATATTCCTCATTGAGCTGGGCGAGTGTTTTGATCGGCTTTTTCTCTTGGACCGTCTGTGGGTGGATGGTCGCGGGTTGTTGTTCTGTCGTAGTTGGCTCTGGGCGAGGGCTGATCCCACGATCAAGATCGATCTCGACGGTCCTCACTCCGGCTCGGAGCAACTTTGTGATTTGTTCTTGGCGTTCTACCTTGAAGGAATGGCGTAGGAAGGGGGAGCGGTACCATGGGAGGTCCAGAGCTGCGACATACATGCCGATCCGAAGTTGACTGATGGGCACGCGCATGGTCGACATACAAAATAATCCCGAGCAAACTCGCGAGGGCGAGGGCTTCTTCACCTATCGGCAGAAGGTGGACGGAACTGTAGCTGATAGGCTGTCGATAAAGTCTGCCAGCGGCGTTCTCGCATCATGTTCAGGCGCGTGAAGCGTATCTCGTGAAGCGTCGTTCGCTTGGGAAATACGGGAGACGAGCAACGAAGTAGGAAAAGGCGGTCTTGCTGGACGGTCTTTCTAACCTGCCTGCAGGAAGATCTGCAGGAGTCTGTAATCTGGACACGATGGCTTCTACCAAGTTTTCTCAGAACGTTCGTCAACAGACCCCTGTGGGCGAATGGATATCCTGAGTTAGGACACGTGCGGGGAGACTGGTAGGCAGGAAAGGGAGACTTCAATCCGAGGGTTGGTCTTGTCGACGTGCTTGTAGAGATGCGTCTCGATGATCCGATTGTCATTGACGTCGAGACCTTCACAGATCGCGTCCTGAGCGATTTTGAGTCCTCCATCGAGATCGCGCCTCAATGACGTGGAAAAAAAGAACCGGATCGAGAGGGCGAGTGGGCCGGATCGGATGCGTTCGCGAAACGACGGGGCGCAAGGTGATTGAGCTAACATCACCCATACTTGCCGACCGACCTGCGCTTTATAGGCGCGGCCGGTAGAGGAGAGCAGCCGACGTCCGTTCACCGTGGCATATTGATGATTGATGCTCGGTGGAACCGGCAGTGTCATCGTGAGGCCGTCTGCTGTGACCACTGCTGAGTGGCTTAAGGTCCGACTGTTGGTCACGGTGGTTGCTTGGTGGGGTTTGGCGGAATTCGTAGAAGCCTTCACGGAAATTGACGGGATCGATGGTGACCGAACCACTGCTCCCCGACGATGAATTGTTTTTTGGAGAGGGATATGGGAGGAGAAGACCAGGCCCCGTCGATGGCGTGATGGCATGGGGCTGGGTTAGAGGAGATTCACAATCTTAGCCATGTTCTGTTCATATCGATCTTCCGTCCGAGCAATATACCGACGCCAGTCACTTGGATTCCAGAGTTCCATCCGATGATACAGGCCGACCAATATAATCTCCTGATCCTCGTCCATCGGGATCTGCTTTCGTAAACGGCCGGGGATCAAAATCCGTCCGGTCTTATCGATGTCCGAGGAACCGGCTTCCGACACAACAAAGTGCATGAACAGCCGACTTTGGTCTTCATCCAAGGACGACTTCGTCCGGTCCAGGACCTTCTCCCATTCCTTCATCGAATAGATCAGGAGTGACTGTTCTGGGCCTTTCAAGAACATGACGGCTTGGCCGTCGGCTTCAATCTGTTCGCGGATCGGAGAAGGGACGATAAACCTCCCTTTTTCATCCACTTTGCAAAGATATTCACCGGCGAACATCATACGACCTTAGCTGAGGCATTGACCGGAGATCTGGGTTGAGTGTCTCGGATCCACTGTTCGAGATCCGAACGAACGAATCGCCACTTGTTGCCGAGCTTGAACGCGGGGATGTCTCGGTGCTGAAGATGGCGATAGAGTGTCTGCTGTGGAATTTTGAGGAAGCGGCAGGTTTCCGCGACCGTCATCAGCTCGCTCTTGGGAGTCTTGCCCATCACTCCACCTCGTCCTTGAGCTCACCTGCTGCATGTTTCCCCCACTATGGAGGTATTCTAGAGGTCGGTGTAAGAAAGTCAAGTGAAAATATCTGACGCAACGTGCTAGCCCGCATGATTCATGACGGTTCGTCGCGAAATCGCCAAGCCGCGTCGTGAGAGCAGCGCGCGGAGCCCGGAGAATCCGAGGCGTACTCGTGCAGGACATCGAGGATTCAACGGGCGAGTCCGCTGGTAGAAGGCTCGTCGAAACAGCGGATCGTCGGTTGCAGCAGGAGTGTTCATGAATGATGGGGGCTAGAGGTCGTCGGCCTGATCGAGTCCTGCGTCGCCTCCACCCGGTTCGTCCAACATCGCCTCGACGTCACTGACGTCTTCACCCAGTTCCTGTCCCATCTTCTTCATAAGCCGGGCGACACTCTGGGGATCCGACTCATCGAGCCCGCCAAGGGTGGCGGGATCGGCAAGGGACTCGAGCCTGGCCTCCTCTGACTTGGGAGCGGAAAATCGTGAGAGGAGGCGGGTCATCTTTGAGCTTCCACAATGTCGGCATTGAACCGGATCAAGTCGATGGGGGTTCAATGTCAGGATCGCATTGCGTTTCGTGCAGTCTTGGCACAGGTACTCATAAATGGGCATGACGGTGACCTTTCAAGGACTGGAAAATGGATAGGGGGTTGAGGAGTGTATGCGATCAGGAATCAGATGCTGATCCATGGTTCGTGCCAAGGTCAGGACGAAGACGTCGGCTGAACCGGCCCGGCGCAACGTCTTGGCACATTCATTGACGGTCGTGCCGGTTGTGAAGACATCGTCAATGAGCAAGATACGTTTGTTTATGAGTGGAGCAGGGCGCCGTACCGCAAACGCGTGGCGCAGATTTTTGAGCCGGCTCTTGCGAGAAAGGGTGGTTTGGGGTGGCGCGGCAGTGGTACGGACCAGATTGGTGTAGGAGATGGCAATGTTCAGATGTCGTCCGATCCGGTCGGCCAGCAGCAGCGCCTGGTTGAACTCCCGCTGGCAGAGCCGTTCGTGGTGCAGCGGAACTGGTATGATCAGGTCGATGTGATCCAGGCGTGGCAGTGCGGTCAGCATCAAGTCAGCGAGGGGCGTCACGAGGGACACCTTGCTCTGGTACTTCAACAGGCGGATCGCATCTTGGAGCGGGGAGGTATAAGGATAGAGCGTCCAGGCTCTGGTATAGGAAGGTGGACGTTCCACACAGGAATAGCACAGATGTTGGGGGCTATAGGCGGTCGCTACTGAAGACGCAAATGGCCGATCGCACCGTGCACATCGCGCGGTGGGCATCGGCTGAGGCATGCTCCAGCAGCCGGTACAAAAATGAGGCATGAGGTCATCTGCCAGGGGTGCACCACACACCGCACAGTGAATCGGGAAGCACAATCGTGTGGCACGACGTAGGAGTGTTCTGACTGAAGGAAAAGCGGCCATGGCAGACAGAGATGAATCCTTGGGGTCGTTTAATTATGGCGAAGCGGTGGCCTCTGTCAAGGTTGTCCTGCTCCGAAGGGGTGTGTTATAGGAGTACGCGTTTTAGAGGATCCAAGACGGGGTCGTTCAGGAGCGTGCGGAGTCGGTGGTTACGATCAGACAGCTTTCAAAAACCTATTTCCGCGGTGAGGCGATGGTAACGGCCTTGCACGGCATAGATCTTGAGATTCGGCAGGGCGAATTCTGTGCCTTTGTCGGTCCGAGTGGGTGCGGGAAGAGCACCCTCCTCAATCTGGTCGCCGGACTGGATGACCCCACGTCGGGGGACATCGAGATTGATGGACGGTCCACGAACACGCTGAATAGTCAGGATTGGACGACGATGCGGCGTGAAACAATCGGGATCGTATTCCAGGCCTTTCATCTCGTGCACGGGTTGACGGCTGAGGAGAACATCGCGCTCCCGCTGATGTTGCGGGGAGAACCAGGACGTGATATTGCCGTACGTGTCGACGATCTGTTGTATCGAGTTGGCATGAGTCATCGCCGCCACCATCGGCCAGGTGAGCTCTCGGGTGGGGAGCAGCAGCGGGTGGCGATTGCCCGGGCGTTAGCCCACCGACCACGGCTGCTGTTGGCTGATGAACCGACCGGCAATGTGGATTCGCATCAAGGGGCGGAGATCATGACGCTGATTAGGGAACTCGCCCGGTCCGGAGGACAGACGGTGCTGTTGGTGACCCATAGCGCACAGGCTGCGTCGGCGGCTGACTATACGTGGGCGATGCATGACGGCAAGCTGGTTTCACGTACCACCCATTCTCCTCAATCGGTGTATCCATCATGAACCTCTCGACGACGATTGCGGGAGTCACCTTCCCCAGCTGTTTTATGAACGCAGCCGGTGCACTATGTGTGACACGAGAAGAACTGGAGGCCTTGGGACGGTCTGCCGCGGGGGCGATCGTGACGAAGTCGATGACCCTTGAAGCGCGTCACGGAAATCCTGAGCCGCGCTATTATGGGTTTCCTGGAGGCTCCATCAATTCAATGGGACTGCCCAATCTCGGCTATCGGGCCTATGCCGAATTGATCCCGCAGCTGAAACAATTCGGCAAACCCATCATTGCCAGTGTCGCCGGACTGACGGAGGACGACTTTCCGACGATAGCTGAACTGATTAATGCTGCACAGCCGGATCTGATTGAAGTGAACCTGTCTTGTCCTAATATCCCTGGGAAGCCTCAGATCGGGTATGATCCGGATGCGTCTGAGCGGCTACTCAAGAAGGTGCGTCCCAAAATCACGGTTCCGATGGGGGTCAAGCTGCCACCCTACTTTGATCCCGCACATCATCATGTGATGGGGACCATGCTTGGGCGATGTGGCGTGGACTTTCTGAATCTGATCAATTCGGTCGGCAATGGACTGGTGGTTGATCCGGAGCGGGAAGCGGTCGTAATCAAGCCGAAAGGGGGATTTGGTGGATTAGGCGGACGAGTGATCAAGCCCGTGGCATTGGCGAATGTCCGTGCGTTCTATAAGTTCTTTGGAGACAAGATGCCCATCATCGGCACGGGGGGCGTGATGGATGGGGGGGATGCCTTTGAACATATTCTCTGCGGTGCATCGGCGGTTCAGATTGGGACGGTCCTGGTGGAGGAAGGGTTGGAGGTCTTCCGCCGTGTCGAATCGGAACTGGCGGCGGTGCTAACCCGAAAGGGATACCGGTCAATTCAGGATTGCCGCGGGCGTCTCAAGGAACTCTAGGTTCACTTGGTGCCAAAATTGCGCGGCAAGAGATTTTGCTGCAAGGCCTGGCGTAGCAACTGGGCGACGTTGCGAACGTTGAGCCGACGCATCAAGTTGAAGCGATGGACCTCAACCGTTCTGACGCTGATCCCCAACGATCCCGCGATTTCGCGGTTGGTATGGCCAAGCGCGACGAGTCGTAAGATTTCTCGCTGTCTGGGAGTGATGGACACCGAGGACTTCGGGTGGCGGGTGGTTCGGGCGAGATGTTTGGTTGCTTTTCTTGCTGTGCTAGCGTGTCGTGCCATTGGTGCTCCTTCTGTATAAGTACGCGTCAGTCTAACAAACGGTCCCTATCATGTAAACGAAACTCACGGAATTTGCAGAAACAGGTTGGGACTGTCAGCCTCGATTGGTCAGTCTCCGGTGCATGTGCCCCGCAGTTCTTCTTCTACCTCCATGCTGTCCTTCATTAACGTCGTTCTTCTGATCCTTGTCTCGCACCTGCGACAGTGGCCATTGCGGACCGTGCTGACGATCGGCGGTGTGGCCCTCGGGGTCTCGGCATCTGTGGCCGTGCGTACGGCTAATGTGGATGTGCTGAGTTCATTTGAGCAAGCGGTGTTGACCGTGGCCGGTCCGACCACTTTGGAAGTGTCAGGCGGTGAGTCGGGACTGGATGAACAACTCATGACGCGTTTGCGAAGCGTGTCCGGTGTAACTTCCGTATCCCCCGTGATTCTCCAAACAGCTGTTCAGATGAAAGCCGGTCAGCCTGGACAGGCGATCCAAGTGCTTGGCTTGGATCTGTTGGCGGAATTCAACACGAGAGGGTTTCGTGTGAGCCAGCCCGCTACGGAACGCCAGATGCTCGACATGATCCACCCCCGATCTGTGTTTATGGGGGATAAGCTGGCGACCGACTGGAATCTGTCGGTAGGGGATGAGATTCATTTTCTTATCGGGACCGGAAGCTGTCGCTGTCGAGTCGCAGGGATTCTTCACGGCGAATCAGATCAACGTTCGTCTTGGGAACGTCTGGCGGTTATGGATATTGCAGCCGCTCAGGTGACCTTCGGCATGATCGGTCTGGTCGATCGGATCGATCTCGTGACCGCGCCAAATCTGTCTGTTGATGAGGTGGCGGACAAGGTCCGAATGGTCTTGCCTCCGCACGTGACGGTGGAGCGGCCGGTGAATCGGACGAGTCAGGTTGAACAAATGATCAGCGCGTTCCGTCTGAACCTCACGGTGCTCAGTTGGGTCGGCCTGTTGGTCGGGATGTTTTTAATCTACAACACGATGGCTTTCTCCGTCGCACAGAGACGAAGGGAAATCGGGATTTTTCGAGCAGTGGGGATGACGCAAGAGCGGGTGGCTCTTCTGTTCCTCATTGAGGCTGGACTGTACGGTATCGTAGGAGGGCTTGTCGGAAGTGTTGCGGGAATGGTGTTGGCGCAACAGCTGATTGCGTTGCTGAGTCGAACCATCTCAGACCTCTACGTTCCGGTGAGTGCCGGTGGAGCAGGATCGTTGTGGACCGGGCCATGGTTCAGGATGGGGGCGGAAGGCGTCCTCATCGGCTCTGTGGTGTCGATGATCGGCGCCATCGGCCCCAGTGTGGATGCCGGCCGGACGACGACGGTGCGGGCGCTCGCTCCGGGAGATTATGAAGCGAGTCAGCAGTTGCGAGTGGGCCGTCTCGCTCTCCTGGGATGTGTACAGCTTGGCGTGGCAGGACTCCTGAGTTGGCCGGGGCCGATTCAGGGGATTCCGGTCTTGGGCTACATGGCTACGCTTTGTCTCTTGTCTGGACTGGCGTGTCTCGCTCCGTTGTGTGTGACAGGAGGGGGAGGTCATCGCCGATCGATCAGCTCGACAGCCGGATTGCCAGGGGTGATGAGAACGATTGCGGTGGAACATGCGTCCAGAAATCCAGGTCGAAACGGCGTCACGGTCTCGGCCTTCATGGTGGGGCTAGCGATTATGATCGGGGTGTTGGTCATGGTTCGCAGCTTTCGGCATACCGTGGAAGTCTGGGTTGCCGATACGGTTTTGGCCGATGTGGTGGTGGCGCCGTCACTCTGGTTGCGAGGCACGGAGATCGGCACGGTCGGACGGAGCCTGCCGCAGTCCTGGACGAGCCTCTTGTCCTCAATTCCTGAGGTGGCGGCGGTTGATACCTATCGCGATGTACGGATGACGGTGAACGGCCACCGTGTGGCGGTGGTTTCCCGGGATCTGCGCTTACATGCTCAGTGGAGCCAATATCTGGTTCGACGTGGTGACTCATCAGAACAGCTCAATCGAGCGGCTGAGATCGGCGGCCTGCTCGTTTCGGAAGTGTTGGCCAACCGATTGGGCGTGCAGGAAGGATCTATCCTTGAAATCATGACCCCCAGCGGTGTGAGGCCGTTTCCCATCGTGGCGGTGTTTTATGATTATTCCACGGACGGGGGCAAGCTCCTGATGGATCGAGCGCTGTATCAGTCGCTGTGGCACGACGAGTTAGTGACCGTCTTCCCTGTGTATCTGCGTGAGCGAGCCAGTCTGGATCGTGTACGAGATCGGATCACTGAACAATTGAGCAGCGTCACGAATGGAGGACTTCCTCCATTAGTCATCAGTAATACCGAGTTGCGGAAAGAGATCCTTGAGATTTTCGATCGGACGTTTCTCTTGACCTACGTCTTAGAGGCCATCGCTGTCATCATTGCGATGCTGGGGATTGTGAACACGCTCATCACGTCCGTGCTCGAACGGCGTCGGGAGTTTGCCACCCTTCGGGCCATTGGCGGCAGCTCGGCACAAATTCAGCAGCTGGTCCTCTGGGAAGCCATCTACCTGGGTGCGATCGGAATCGTCTTGGGACTCATTGGGGGAGGGTTGCTGTCGTTGTTGCTGATCAAAGTGATCAATCGGCAATCGTTCGGATGGACCATCCAAATGATTCTTCCGATCGGATCACTCGTCCAGGCTGTGGCGCTTGCCGTCTTGGCCACCTTGGTGGCTGGCTACTTTCCTGCTCGATGGGCCGCGCGACAACCGGTCGTTGAGGGACTGAGGGACGAATAATCCTCGGGGAGGAAGCGATCATGATCGTCGAGCAAGTGAAATCTTTACATGAGGTATACGAACTTATTTATTTCATGGTATTATATCCATACTTGTCAAGTAGTACTTGAAGTTCATGTGGGATAGGCATCGTCTTGAACGGAGGCACTCGAGCGCCTCCTGTATTGCCGATTGGAACCCAGATTCTCGAGAAAAGTAACGCCCCCAGGATTCGTGGAATCTGACCCAGAATCTCTACGATATCTCGATTTCGCAAACCAACCCTCAACATCCACCAGTGCGTTCGCGCATGGGCGATCGAGAACGACTGTCCTAAGATATGTGCCCGCTCAAGATGGGAAAATGCGAGTTGGAGTTGGTTGGTATCGTACAGTTTAGCTGCAGCGGTCATTTCTGTATCATAGGCTCGTCGAAGCTCGGGGTGCATGAGGTTATATCTCGGTTCAAGTGGTGGTCCCACTGTACGTGATGAATGGAGAGGAAACCAAGGGTGAAACCGGGCTGAGTGAACCATTGAAGCCTTGATGCGCAGTGTGCGGTCAGGCGATACCATCTACGTGATGGTCGGACAATGTAGCTGGGGCCGAATAGCATGACCAGAGAACAGGTCGTAGGACTGTGCGCATTCTAAGTATTACACTCGGCTTCGCCAATGTGTCTGCAATCGCGGCGACGATGCCGGTTGGTCCGTCCGAGAAGAGGGTATATATCATTGGTCAACAGGAGTTGGAACGCCATGACTGGCAACGATCACGTCACCTATAATGTGGCCGAAGAGCGCTATGAAATGCCGTTCGGCCATCTCATGGTGTACGCCAATGTCCGTAAGGATACGAACAGGCTGTATATCGATTACGTGTTCGCGCCGCCGGAGTTGCGTGGTACGGGTGCGGCCGGGCAGTTTATGATGAAATTGATGGATGTGGTGCGTACAGAAAAGCTGAAGGTGGTGCCCATCTGCGGCTATGCCGCCAGTTGGCTTCAGCGGCATAGCGACTATCACGACCTGGTTTCCTGATGAGTACCGGTCATTGTCATTCTTGAGCGAGCCGATCGGCTGGGTGCGATATACATGAGCCCTCCCAACATTCGATTTGAGCGGACTGCACCTTTGATCATTCAGGCTTTGACAGATATCATCGAGACGCGCCAGAGCTGATTGTGTTTGGTGCTCCGCCTATTGCTTGATGTAGACATTTCTCTGCAGGCTGAATGGTTTATGTAACTCCTCCGACGTGGGGCAAGATGGGCCCATTTTGTCCTGTCCTGGTAGCAGCGTGGTAGCAGAAAGTTGGCAGGATGATCCTGAGTTGGCCCCGCTGATTAAGAGTCCCGCCGATCTCCAACCTGAGAACACTCAGGATACCCAAGACCACCAATTTTCACCACTTTCTGAGGATGATGAATGAAACTACCTCATCCAGGTTGGCCTGTATCCTGGTGTCTTGGCACCAGGTTGGCACCAAATGGGGCCTACTGGATCAGGACCAGTTTTCACATCATCTCCTTAATACGGGTCAAAAGACTTTTCCCATCAGCAATCTGCATGAAGTCAGACACGAGGACCATGATCTCACGAGTAAGATCATCGATGTCTTCAGCCGATGGAGCCTCTCTATCGATTAGTCGTCCGCGCTTCCTACTGATGAATATTGGCTGCCCGTTCCTGGTGTGCCAAATTGAATGCAAAAACTCCTTCCTACGGTCAGCTACATCCTCCACCTTGTTAAGGATAGCTCCTCCGCCCCACGATTTCCTTGGACACACCATTGGGGCATACTGCCCCCAGCATTGAGGGAGGTGTTCATGGCGAAATCGAAGGCAGAGCGAGGTCGGTTTGACCCCGGTTGTCAATAGTGGACGCCATGAATGACAGTCTCACGCCGCCG
>NZ_JBLFBO010000061.1:0-12445 GCF_047338595.1 Nitrospira sp. BLG_1 | reverse complement strand
TGGTCGTACAATCCATGGCCGCCTTCATGGATACAACTGAACAGGCATGACTGGAGTTCATGTTCATGCACGCGGGTCGTCACGCGGACATCGGTCGGATGAAACGAGGTCGTAAAGGGATGGGCGGAGAGATCCAGTCGGCCACGCTCGAAGTCGTACCCCATGGCGGTTAGCACCAACCGCCCAAACTCCAGCTGGCGACTGTGGTCATAGGAGCGGTGGAGGATGCTGTCGTCAATCCGGACCCGGCTCTGGGTGATTTGTTTCAGTAACGGCACCAGGCGAGCCTTCAGTACGGCAAACACTGGCTGGAGCGTCGCGATGGTTGCTCCTGGTTCATACACATCCAACAACGCGTTATAGGGAGAGCCTTCATAGCCAAGATATGCCGCTTCTTCACGTTTGAGCTGGAGCACGGTTCGAAGATTCGGCAGGAACATCGAAAACTTGTTGCGTTGTTTGGCCTCCGCCCAGACCTGTTGGGCGAGGGAACATTCTCGACTCAGCTTCATCACAAAGTCGGATGGAAGTTTCTGTGCTCGGCTGAAGTCCCGCCACACTTCCCGCAAGAGCGACCGGGAGGGTTCATCCCACGTGTCGCCAGGCCGTTCTGTTGCCTGGCCGCTTGCCGGATCCACCCATTGAGACAAGAGGGACTGTACCTCCGATGACACCAATTTCTGATGGGCAATGCCTTGAAGTACGGCAATCTGCTCCGCCCTCGCTTCTCCGCCACCGGCCGGCATATAGGTTTCCTGATCCCAGGACAAGACCGAAGCGGCACTGTTGATACGTTGAATTTCCAAGAGTCTTGTCGTGAGGGGTTCTAAGGTCGCGAGGGTTTTCAAATCGGCCTCCTGTTCCCTGTGCTAAGATTCGGCGCTCGCCATTCAGTTGTCGGGCGCAGTGTACGCAAGGCCCAGCGCGTTTTCAAATCGCTGAAAGGGATTCTCATGGAAAAGTTTGTGCCATTGGAGATCGAAGCCTATGCTGAGCAGCATTCTATGCCGGAGTCTGCCATCTGCTGCACCTTGCGTGAAGAGACTCAGCAGACCATGGAATATCCCCAGATGGTAGTCGGTTCGTTAGAAGGTGCCTTTTTGAAAATGATGACGCAAGTGGTCGGTGCGAAACGGGTGCTTGAAATCGGCATGTTCACGGGCTACAGCGCCCTCTGCTTCGCCGAAGCATTACCGGACGAGGGAACGGTCATCACCTGTGAAATCAACGAACAGTCGGCTGCACTAGCACGACGCTATTTTGCTCAGGCGCCGGTTGGCAGGAAGATCACTATCCGCATGGGTCCGGCGTTGGACACCATGCGGACCCTCATCGGTCCATTCGATCTCATCTTCATCGATGCGGACAAGACGAATTACCTGAATTACTATCGACGCGCTCTCGACCTACTGGCTCCAAATGGGGTGATCCTCATTGATAACGTGCTCTGGAGTGGTGAGGTGTTGAAGCAGTCACCGCCGGATGAATCCACAGCTGCCATTCAGGAACTCAATCGTACGGTTTCAGCCGACCCGCGTGTCACTGCCGTGTTGGTCACAATCCGGGATGGGATTCTGGTGATAAGAAGAACGAGGTAGTGGATGGTTGACTTGTCCAACTCAACAGACAGAAGTTCTGCACGATATGATGTCAAATGAGGCGGATCATCAGCAACCCAGGCTCGTGTTTCTCTTCAGCGGCCATATGGTCGATGCGCCGGACAGGCCGACGCCACGGTTTCCTGCTGAAAAAGAACTGATTGCTGCACAGAGGATTGCAGAGGCCCTAGATCATCTGAGCGCTGGCCCGGAGGATTTGGCTTTCACCCAAGGCGCCTGCGGTGGAGATCTCCTGTTCACCGAGGCCTGTCAGCAAAGGGGAGTGAAGGTGCAGTGGCTGCAGCCATTCGATGAGTCCACCTTTATTCAGAAGTCGGTCGTCTGTCATAGTGAAACCTGGCTGGTGCGGTACCAGACGGCCAAAGCCAAGCTCACGACTGCGATTCGCTCCGCCCTAAAAGAACTCGGCCCACTGCCCATCGGCAGTGATCCCTATGAGCGCTGCAATCAGTGGCTTCTCGGGACGGCGATGGCATACGGTGTCCGCAAGGTTCACTTTATCTGCCTCTGGAATGGCAACAACGGCGACGGTCGTGGTGGGACTGCCCATATGTATCAAGAAGTGAACAGGCAGACCGGCCAGGTGATTTGGATCGACAGTCGCACCCTGTAGCCGAACCAGACGTAGCTGTACCCATTTTGATACAGGGATGTATCCTTTCAGATTCTCTATCCTGATTGTTTTACCCTTATTCTTGAACGAGAATTTGTTCTTTGGAGACTTCCAGGGGGCGTGGGAATGCTGTATTCTCCCTTCCTGTAGTACGGCCTAGGTGTGACCTCGTGCTCGTCCGCTTCCGGCATACGGCGTGGCAAGTTGCTTGCTCAGTATTCTCTGGAGAGATGGAACCACTACGGTATTCAGCGTCAAATATGACTCATTGAAAGGAGCTGTTATGGCGAAACGAGCAGTGCTTATCGGGATCAACAAGTATCAAGTTCCCGGGTCTGATCTGAACGGATGTGTGAACGACGTGAAGAATCTGAGTGCGGCACTGAAAACCTACTATGGGTTTGCCGACAAGGACATCACGACCCTCACTGATCTGAAGGCCACGAAGAAGGCCATGCAGACTGCGATTCAGAAGCTCATCAAGAGCGGGAAGAAAGGCGACACCTTACTGCTCCACTATTCCGGGCATGGGTCGAATGTGCCGGATGACAATGGGGATGAAGCGGATCATCGCGATGAGATCCTGTGCCCGACCGATCTGGATTGGAAGGATACGTTACGAGATGATTGGCTTCGAAAGACGTTTAGTAAGCTTCGAAAGGGCGTCAACTTCACGGTGATCATGGACTGCTGTCACTCCGGCACGATCACTCGCGCCATCGTTCCACCTGATGCGCCAAGAAGAGAACGGTTCCTTCCCTGTCCGCTCGATCTCATGGCGACCGAGTCTGGTCGAAAGCTGCGTGGAACTGTGCGTGGTCAACTCGGCAAAGCGCCTCGCGGGCGGAAGCGAAAAGGCGATATCGTCCATGCCGACATTCAAGAAATGTTGATCACCGGCTGCCGCGATACACAGACCTCTGCCGATGCGCATATCGGCGGGACCTATAACGGGGCTCTCACCTATTACCTTGTCGAGTCGATCAAAGAGGCCGAGGGCAAACTGACTTACCGTGAACTGCATCGACGAACTATGGCCAAACTTAAAGCGGAGGATTTTGACCAGGTTCCCCAACTTGAAGGGCAAAAGTCTTCTTTCGATCGACAGTTTCTGAGTTAGGAGCCAGAGGGAAGGCCATACCACATGCTCATCGGCATGTCCCTGGTGCCAGGTATCGAGGGCAGCGGACATGTCTGGGAGGAGTGCCTCTATCCAATGAGCGGAGGGCAACGATGAAGTCTGGACAGACCCAGTCGATACTCCACGTTTCCGTGTTGCATGGGGATCTCAATCACACAAACTATCCCATCCTACTCGGCCATTACGAGGGTGACACGATTGCAGGGGCGGAGCGTGTCGTGGACAAAATGGTTGAGGGCGCCTTGTCTCAACGCTACCACTCGGGACGCTATCCAGGACGAAACGGGACGGCCGCCGTCGCACTGGCGCCGCCCAATGAGGTTCAACAATCGTTAGGTGTGCAGCATGGCGCGATCGTCATTGGACTCGGAAAATGGGGTGAATTGACCCCCTCAACGCTCACACAGGCGGTTTCGCAGGGAATCACAGAGTATTGTTTGCACATTCACCAGTGCCGTGGTGCAACGGATTCATCCAAGGCGCCGGAGGGGCTCACGATCAATAGCCTGCTGATCGGGTCAAATACGTCGGCGAATATTGCCGTCGAGGACTCGGTCAATGCCATTGTGCGGGGCGTGGTCTTGGCCAATCGCGCACTCACACAGGGGCCGAACCAAAGCCAGGGACCGATGCTCCCACGGGTGGCCCACATGCAGTTCATCGAACGATTTTTGGATGTGGCGGTTGATGCGGCCAAGTCGGCACATCGTGTGGCCAAGCGGATCGGGTTGGAATCCCAGACAGCAATTCAGGTTGAGCGCTATATGAAAAAGGGGAGCGGGGGCTCGACCAGGCTTGTTCCGTCCTCCACGCGAGGATATTGGCGGCGTTGGACCATCTCGGCGCTCCGGAATGACCCTTTTCCCCCCTCGGTGAGCCTGCCTGCCGTGCTCAAGGATCGCCTCCGCGCCCTGTTGCAGGAAGAACAAACAAAAGATCCACAGATTTACAGCGCCTTGCTTGATCTGGCATTGACGACTCGAGATCAGACGGCGCCTCGTCCACATAAGCTGCGATTTCTTGCCTTATCGGATCGAGCCAGAGCCGAGGTGACGGTTCAAGACAACCAGCCAGAACTGATCGCGCAACTGATTCAGCGTTCGATCAGAACCGAGACGTTTAATCAGGACATTGCCAAGACACTCTTCGAACTGCTGATCCCGCTGGACTTGAAGGAGAGTCTGCGCAGTCTGGAAAACGTGGTCTTCATTCTCGACGAGGTGACGGCCAATTATCCGTGGGAATTGATGATCGATACGGAGAAGCCCTTGTGCGTCCGCGCGGGGGTGATCCGACAGCTGCAGACCCTTGACGACAAGACGCATGCCAGGGACAGTACGACGCGACATGCCTTCGTGGTCGGGAATCCCCTCACACCCCCTCAGTATCGTGATCTGTCAGGGGCTATGGAGGAAGCCACCCTGGTGGCCGACATGTTGGAGAAGGCCAACTATCGAGCAGCATTTGCTCGCACCAGGCTTGGAGCCAGTGAGGTGTTCAAGCAACTTTTTGCGCGACCCTATCGCATCATCCACATTGCCGGACATGGACAGTATAGCGAGGCGGACAGCGGTCAGGTTGGAGCCAAAGCCGGGGTGGTGCTGAGCGATGGCCTCTTTCTCACGGCAGCGGAGATCGCCACGATGGATCCTATTCCGGAACTAGTCTTCCTCAACTGCTGCCATCTCGGACAGATGGGCGGAACGGCCTCCAATAAAATGGCGGCAAGCATTTCCAGCGAATTGATTCGAAAAGGCGTGCGTGCTGTTGTGGCAGCCGGCTGGCCGGTCCAGGACGATGCGGCACTGTGTTTCGCCGGATCGTTTTACAGGGAGCTGCTTGCTGGCAGGACATTCGGCTTGGCTCTGAAGCAAGCTCGACAACAAACGTGGGAGGAATTCCCGTCTTCCAATACATGGGGAGCCTATCAAGCCTACGGCGATCCTGATTTTTGTCTGGTCCGTACCGATGGCTTGAGTGCCGTCGGCGAGGAAGATGTGAAAGTGGCGGCGGAAGAAGTGCTTCTTCAGTTGGATGGTCTCTCCCAACAATGGACCCATGCAGATGACGCGAAGGTACGTGCAGCGTTAAGTCAGGTGGAACAGCTGTGCGCGGAGGACTGGCTGAAACAAGGAAGCGTACAGGAACGACTGGGGGCGGCCTATGCCGGAGCCGGTCTTTTCAAGGAAGCCATTCCGTATTACCGGCAGGCAGTGGAAAACAAGGATATCGCAAACCCCGCGACGCTGCGTGTAGTTGAGCAATGGATCAATGTCGCGGTGCGGTGTGGAGAGAAAGACGGCAACAAGGTCATGATCCAAGAGGCGATCGACAAGGGACGTCATCTCCTTGCGCTTGCAAAGACCTCGGAGCGTCTAAGCCTCATAGGCGGGGCGCAAAAGAAGCTGGCCCAGCTTGAGACGGATGCCGAACAGAGGCGGGTTCACTTAGCCCAGGCGGTTGCCGACTATCGTGCAGCCGCAGATCTCGGACAACGGGAGGGAATAGACGATCCTTATCCGATCCTCAATGCTGTGGTCCTCGAGGTGTTGCTCGGGAAGAAGGACGCACAGCGGGAAGCAGCACTCTCGCGATGCGAGGCCCTGGCGCAAGCACGTTTCAAGGACACGCGCAGTGTATGGGATGCCATTACCATTGCAGACGCTGCCTTGATTCGGGCGATCATGGACCAGTCGCTTCTTCAAGAGATGAATCAGATAGTAGAGAAGTACCGGGCGGCATTTACCGAGTCCTCAGCGACCCAACGCGAGCAAGACTCGGCCCTGACTCAGATGAAGTTCATCAGCGTGATGCTCGAACAATTGCCTTATTCCGATCGTGACGTGGTCGCATCAGCTGCGGAATCGTTAGATCAGATTCTAAAGCAGTTGGAACCGCGGGTTCAGCCTGCAGCGTCCAGTGTTAAGGCAACATCCAGCGGACCATCGAGGCAGATGCGTCAATCGAAGCCACTACTGAAACAGCGTATGAGGAAGAAGCCTATCCAGGAGAAGGCAAGGGGGCGGTCTATTCGTCGAGCAGCCAAGAGACGATCAATGCTCTCGTGATGACATTCACGAAGGGCTAGCCGATCGTGAGATCAATACCCAGCACAAGAGACCATCCATTACGGAGGATATCAGATGAAAAAGAACGTGACTCCCATCTCAGCTCGTGAATTTGTGAATGCCGCGAAGTTGCCGTCCCCGACACGTGGGGCAGTGGAAGGCAGTCGAGAACTCATCGATTTCAACGCGCAGAAGACTCAGGCCATGGTCGTGGCCTCCGATGTCGTCTCCTTTGTGAAGGGTGTGTCGAGCGAGCGGCGGCAAGATATCGTCAATTCCAGCCTGCTCGCTCAGTTGGTGGCCAATAAACAAGTGCCCGACAAGACGCACGTCACCCAATGGTACAAAACGTACTTCGAGGTATTGCAGAATATCGGATGGGTCATTCAAGATCACAGCTTCTCCTCATATACGGAAGAAGCCAACGGTCTTGAGGCGCATGAAGCAATCCTCAAAGTCGCGGGAGCCTTTCTGGGGGGCGCTCCGGCAGCCCTCGCCATCGTGATGTCGACGCTCGAAGCGTTGAAATCGATGGACAGCAGCAAGCCCTGGATGACCATTTTTGACCGCGAGACCAAGCATGCGAATACCGGACACTTCCAAATTGCTTTAGCTGAACAAGGCGACCATGATCAATTTATGGTCTCGTTGATGGCCTTTAGCTTGAAGGCGCAGTCAAGCTTGACGCAGATCCTCTTCTTTAAAATTCGTCAAGACGAGGTGCAGCTGGAGAAATGCGCAGGCAAGGTGACGATCAACGACGAAGTCCTGTCGAGTGTCAGGGAGCAAGTGAAGCAAAAGCTTGCGGCTCACACCAGTCAGTACATCGCGAAGCTTCCAGATCTCGGCTGACCCAAATTGAGTGCGTGCAAGCCATTGGCCGAGTGTGTGTGAGGTGTAGGTTACATGGACGCAATCTATAGCAGCATAACCATCTTTCTCGTGCGGGGCGGTGATCGCCCCGCACGAGGGAACGAAGAATCACTTCGTCGTGGCTCGTACAACGTCTAAGACTTTGACGTCGAAATAGAGGGTTTTGCCGGCCAGCGGATGGTTGAAGTCGAGTACAACGGTCTCGCTCTTCACTTCGGAAATTCGTGGGTATACCTTTTGGCCATCAGTAGTTGTTCCTTCTAGCTGTGCCCCAACCTTTTGCGATTCGACCGGTACCATCTTCCTATCCACTTCTTGAAACGCTTGCGGATCAACTGCGCCGTAGGCTTCTGCCGGGCCAACAGTCACTTTCTTTTTCTCCCCAACGGTCATGCCCTCCAGGGCCTTCTCAAGACCGGGAACGACTTCATGGTTGCCTTGAGTGACTTTTATCGGCTCTCCACCGACATTGGTGTCGACGACTGATTGATCGTCGAGTTTCATGGTGTATTCGAGTGTGACCTGTTTCCCGTTCGACACGGTCGCCGGCGACCCTCCCTTCTTGACATCGCCTGCTGAGGCGCAGGCCGCGGCAAGGAAGAGGATCGTGCACCAACCACAGAGTGATGGAAAGATGAAAGGACGTCTCATAGGGCACCTCCTGTGAGAAGTGGGTTGAGAGAAGACTGGAAAGGGTCGCAAGTGAGATGGGTGCAGACGGGCGATCGGTTCCAGACTTGGTTGTATGGATAATTTTCACGCTACCACATCAACTCATCTGATGCTACCTGCAATGGTGCTACTGTTCTATTGTGATACAGCGTAAGGGAACGACTCACACAAAGCAGTTGCTGCTCAGGCAGCGACCTGTGGTGCCATGGACAGGTTTTATAAATCTCCAAAGAAAGTTGTATCGTTAGCTGATCTGAGTAGAATGCATTTAAGACCATGTTGAGAGGAATAAACCCCCTCGGAGCGGACAAGAGGTGAGGGGCGTCACAGGTGGAGGAGGATTATGGCGCGTCGGACGAGCGGTGAACAGAAGGAAGCAAGCAACAATGAACCTCGTGTTTCGGTTGCCAAGGTGGGTAAAACGGTCAGCTCGCGCCGGGCTACGCAACGGGAGTTGTTTTCTGTCGGTCCTGCCAGCGGAAGGGTAGAAACTCAGGTAGAAGGGCAGGACCATCTCCATCAGCAGATCGCGGAACTGGCCTACCTTCTGTATGAGCGAAGTGGGTTCCAGGATGGGAACGATCTGGAGCATTGGTTGGAGGCCGAACGGAAAATTAGAGGCGTACGTGACCGGGCCGCATAGCTCCTCACCGCACAGCCGTCTATCCTCTCAACCTATTAGGTCTGTGAATGAGCCGTTGTCAGATTGAGATGCCCCTGGTGCTTCGAACGTATGTTGAAGTCCGAAGGGGCATTGTTGTCTGATGCGCGGGGTCGCGTTTATTGTTTCCTCGTATATATGATCTCCATGATTTTCATTTCCTTCTGGCCCCGGTGCGCGCTATACATCTCCACCAGTTGGTTGTCGGCGTCGATGATCTTCCAGATAGCTCGATGAGTTCTGGTGCCTCCGCCCGGCTCAGCGTGTGACCCTCCCAGGGTAATAGTTTTTCCATCGGCACTCCCGGTCCCCTCCATAATGAAGACACCGGTTCCTCTAGTATCCACCCAGACCGTGACGTATTTCTTCCGAATGTTGTCATAGGCGTCGATGCTCATGCCGGTGAATGGTTGACCCATCATCTGTCCGGAAAATTCCTGGTGGAGAAATCGCCCATCCATCAGCATTTTTGATTCTGCTGTGCCGGTTGATTCCATTGGTGGTTTCCCTGGTTCTATCCATTCCTTTGTCGTGGTGGTCCAGTTGCCGGCCAAGGTCGCAAAGAGTTTATGCGGCTCACCGGGCATGGCGGCCTGTTTCCACAGCTCCATCATGGCCAGCGGGTCCATCGGTTTCTCACTCTTTTTCTCTTTGGCCATAGCAGGGGAGATGGTGAGCATGATGCAGAGTGAGGGCAGCACAAATGAGAGTCGTTGCACAGTGAACTCCTTGTGAATGAGTAAATCTCAATGTAGCATTTTCGAGCGGACAGCTCTACGGCAGCCGTTGGGTGGTCAAAATCTTGTGAAGCTTTTCAAATAATGAGGTATGTGGATTCAGAACTCGTCGCCCGCTCACAAGGGGGCGACGAGTTGTCGTCCTGGAAGCCGGTGAAGGCAGGCCACTGGGTTAGCTTCTGTCTCGGCACATCCTACGTCTTTGTGATGACGTGATCGAGATACCCAGAGAGATTTGTCCAAAGTCTCTGGAATGAATCTTTCTCGCCGTTCACCCTTATGGTTTCCTTGTATAGGTGATCTCCATCATCTTCATTTCCTTTTGGCCGTGGTGGGAACCGTACATATCGAACTGTTGGGTGTTGTTGTCGATCAACTTCCAAATCGCGCGATGCGCCATCTTGCCTCCGCCTGGCTCTGGGTGTGAGCCGCGCAAGGTGATGGTTCTGCCGTCAGCGCTGGCGGTTCCTTCCATGAGGAAAATGCCGGTACCCATGCTATCCATCCATGCGGTCACGTATCTCTTTCTCATATTGTCATAGCCGTCGATGCCGATGCCGTTGAAGGGCTGGCCCATCATCTGGCCGTTGAATTCCTGGTAGAGAAATCGCCCGTCCAGCAACATCTTCATCTCTGCGGTGCCGGTGGATTCCATGGGAGGCTTTCCTGGTTCCATCCATTCCTTGGTGGTTGTGGTCCAGCTGCCGGCCAGGGCGGCAAATTGCTTATGGGGCTCACCCGGTGTACCCAATTGTTTCCAGAGCTCCATCATGGCTTGCTCATCCATGGGCTTCTCGTGTTTCTTGTCCTTGGCAAGAGCAGGGGACGCCATCAACGCAACACACAATGCGGTAGCGGTTATAGATAGGAAACGCATAGGAGCCTCCTTGTGGTTGGGGAACGTGTGTAACATATGATTTCTCTGCTATCAGGTGACCTGTTCAATGACTATGTGAGCTTCGTCTTGCTGCCTCGATGGTAGCGACGTCGATCTTTTGCATGGTCATCATCGCATCGAACGCTCGTTTGGCCTCCTCGCCGCCTGTGGCCATTGCTTCAATCAGCACCCGCGGTGTGATTTGCCAGGAGACGCCCCACTTGTCCTTGCACCAGCCACACTCACTTTCCTGGCCGCCATTCCCGACAATGGCGTTCCAGTAGCGGTCGGTCTCCTCTTGGTCGTCGGTCGCGATCTGGAACGAGAACGCTTCATTATGCTTGAAGGTGGGACCGCCATTGAGGCCGATACAGGGGATACCGGCGACGGTGAAGTCCACCGTAATGACCTCGCCCGCCTTGGTGGAGGGGTTATCGCTCGGAGCACGGTGGATCTTACCCACGGTGCTATCGGGAAAGGTCGCCGCGTAGAAACGCGCAGCTTCTTCGGCATCCTTGTCATACCACAGACAAATCGTATTTTTCGCGATCGTCTTTTGGACCATGTCGTCTTCCTTCCTGTTGGGCAGGCGCTAATTGTTCGTTCTGCCTGTTTCTGCTGAGTTCTCCTTCACCCTAAACTTCACGATCTGTTCGATCAAGGTATAGGGAATGGGTTGGTCAAGCGGGAACTTTGCCGTTCCCTTCCCGTTGAGATATGGCGAGAGCGCTGTCTTAAATTGTTTCCGAACAGTCGTCGTCATCGAATAGATGCTGACATGTGCTTTAAATCCAGCGAAGTAGATCAATGGGCCGTTCAGCATCAATGAAGGGATGCCATAGCTGATGGTTTCTTTTGCGCCGGGTGCCGCATGACGGATAGTCATCCGTATCTTGGTCAAGATCCGTCGAACGTCGGGTGGGAATTCTGCGATATAGGCATCCACACTTTTTGGTATGGTCCGTTTCTTATTCATAGAACCTACTCTGCGAGAGAGCGCTGCTCTTACACCGGAAGAGGCGGCATGCCTTTGCGCGTTCGGTGATGGTCAGTGCTATTGGTGTCGTGTTAGTCGGGAATTTCTACCTCGACGAGTTTGCCGAGTAGGATCAGGGACTCTTGCCAACCAAGGTAGCAGGCTTCAGGAGGAATGACCGCAGGCACATGCTCTTGCACGATGTTCGCCTCCGTTCCACACGATACCTGTGTCAGAGTTACGGTCACGTGCATGTCACCCGGAAGGTTTGGGTCATCAAACGCATCGGTATAGCGGAGCCGTTGATGCGGCACGAGCTCAAGGTACCTGCCGCCGAACGAGTGGCTCTTCCCTGTTGTGAAATTGGTGAATGACATTCTGAACGTGCCTCCGACCTTCGCATCCACGTGATGCACCTTGCCGGTAAAGCCGTTTGGCGGCAGCCATTTCGTCATGGCATCCGCATCGAGAAATGCACGATAGATGCGTTCCGGTGTCGCACGAATGACGCGGTGTAGGCGAATGGTGTTGGTGTCCATCGTTCTTTCTCCTTACTCTGAAAAGGGTGTGATCTTGGACAAGCATCATTTTTTGGTAAAGCTGATGGCTTGCCTAATAGTCGAACCGACAGGCCCCAAATCGACATCCGTCCTATTTCAAGCTATTCTCCTGGTAACCCACTGATTTCGCGCACAGGTCTGACCTCGACGGTTCCAATTCTTGCGCCGGGGACGCGGCTCGCTATGGCGACTGCCTCGTCCCGGTCTCGGGCATCGATCAGAAAGTAGCCTGCGAGTTGTTCCTTTGTTTCCATGAATGGGCCGTCGGTAACCGTACTCTTGCCGTCCCGCACTCGCACGATGCTTCCTGTTGCCTCAGGCTGTAACGGCGAGGCATGGACATACTGACCGTTGCTGTCGAGCTGGTGGCAGAGTTGGATCGATTCCGCGAGCATGTCTTCCCTGGCGCCTTCAGGCATGCGTGTGAATATGTCTTCGTTGTGATGGACCAGCAGCAGATATTTCATGAGGCACCTCCCGTGACATAGGATAGTCGTCGGCAGAGGCTGAAATCGACAGCTAGTCGCCACATCTGACGGGGATGGACGTTATGGGAGATCCGGGTTGCAACATCGTGACGGCGTATCTCATAGCGGGCGTGTAAGATTAACTGTGTAACTGGTTATCATGCTTCTTCTCGAGCGGAGG
>NZ_JBLFBO010000060.1:0-12743 GCF_047338595.1 Nitrospira sp. BLG_1 | reverse complement strand
GCGTGCCGACCCGTGATTAACCACCACCAGTTACACAGAAAACTTGACACGCCCCTCATAGCAACAAGACGTTGACATCAATATGAGCACTCGATATGCTTTGATGCATGAGAACAACGATTAACCTCCCTGACGACCTCATGACGCAGATCAAGAAGCTGGCGGCCGCATCCCACTCCACGGTGACGGCTCTCATTGAAGATACCCTCCGTGAGAGCCTGGCCAGACGCCGTCGCACACGGCGGTCTGGGCGAGTGACCTTACCGACCTATGGGAAGAAAGGTCCGCTCCCCGGGGTCGATCTCGACGATACCGCATGCCTGCTCGACGTGATGGAGTCATCAGGTGATTCTGCTCGACGTTAATGTCCTCGTCTATGCTCACCGGCATGATTCGGTACGCCACGCGGAGTACCAGAGCTGGTTAGAGAGACTACTCGATTCTGATCGGGCGTTCGGCCTATGTGATCTGGTGCTGAGCGGATTTCTCCGAGTGGTGACTCATCCTCGCGTCTTCGGTGATCCCACGCCGCTGCCGCTTGCCATGCAATTTGTCTCATCGTTGCGCAATCATCCGAATGCCGTGACGCTGACGCCGGGTGAGCGACACTGGGATATCTTCCAGCGTTTGTGCCAGGAGGTGAACGCCAAGGGAAATCTCATTCCCGACACCTACCTGGCCGCCCTCGCGATCGAGGCAGGCGCTGAATGGATCACCACCGACCGGGACTATGCCCGCTTCAAGAGCCTACGTTGGAAGCATCCTCTCAGCTGATGCACTCAGCAGTTCATGCTGGCTTGTCTCCCCAGGTGGTGTGGGTGGTAAAAAATGCCTTTTGGCAGTTTTCGTTCGCCTACCAGCAACTCGCCCGCACCCGTTTGCCTTCAGAGATCTTGGAGAACATCTCTCTGCGATGCTGCCCGAGCAGCCGCGATTCATTGAACCGGCCACGGTTATAGGGTAACGATTTCAATCTCAACATCTCTCGCTACATCAGCACGGCCGTGGGCGAGGAGGAGATTGACCTCGCGGCGACGCACGAGGCACTGGTGGAGATTGAAAAAGACATCCAGAACGCCCGGGATACGCACAATGGATTCTTGAAGGAGCTGGATTTGCCGCTGTTGCCAACAGATAATGTCGGGTCGTCAAAGGCATAGCTGGTGCTGAACCGGCGGCAGAAGTTGGTGGCGTGTCCGTTCTTTGAAGCGCAGGGATTTGAGGTGGTCGAGAGTCAATCTGTTGAAGGACGGGGGGGCGCTCAAAAATTACCGCATAGTGAGGGCAGCGCGTGATTGAGACCTCGGGGTCTGTGCGATAGGAGCCGTTTTCTTGAAATTCCACTCCGACGCGATTGTTGCGGGATTCTCTTTTCAATTTTTCAGCTCGCTTAGCCGTTTCTCTAGAAATCGTCGTTCCGGTTCTTGCTTCGCGATCGCCAGCGCACGTTGATACGAGACGCGGGCCTCGGCATTCCTGCCAAGCCTTCGGCAGAAGTCGGCTCGTGCGGCATGGGCCAAGTGATACTGGGCTAACTCACCGCGCGCTAGCAGTGCATCGACGAGTTCCAAGCCCTTAGCCGGTCCATCACGCATGGCAATGGCCACTGCTCGATTGAGCTGGATGATCGGCGAAGGTTCGACTCGTAGCAGTACATCATACAAAGCCACGATTTGTGCCCAATCCGTTTGTTCGGCGCTCAGGGCTTCGGCATGGACGGCGGCGATGGCTGCTTGGAGCGTATAGGGGCCAATGCGCTTCGACGACAGGGCGCGTTCCACGAGTGCGATGCCTTCTGCGATCTGTGCTTGGTTCCAGAGTGAACGGTCTTGTTGTTCCAAGAGTACAAGATCGCCATTGGCAGACGTGCGGGCTGGTCTTCTCGATTCATGCAACAGCATCAAGGCGAGTAGTCCCATGACCTCCGGTTCCGGCAAGAGCTGTACGAGAAGTCGGCCAAGGCGAATCGCTTCGCCGGAGAGGTCAGCTCGTGTGAGCGATGCTCCAAAGGAAGCGGAGTAGCCTTCGTTAAAGACCAAGTACACGACGCGCAGCACCGAGTCTAGCCGTTCCGGGAGTTCTGACGGCGGTGGGACCTCATAGGGGATACGTGCATCACGAATCTTGGTTTTTGCCCTGACAATTCGCTGGGCCATCGTCGCCGGTTTGGTGAGAAAGGCCCGAGCGATCTCCTCTGTGGTGAGATTGCAGACCTCCCGCAGCGTCATGGCCAGTTGCGATTCTTCTGCAAGAGCCGGATGACAACAGGTAAAGATCAGACGGAGACGGTCGTCTTCAATATGCTCATCTTCCTGTGCGGAGGAATCGTTGGTGGTGACCTCCAGGTGTTTGGCAAGTTCGCTCAAGGACGCGTCATAGCGGGCGCGGCGCCTCATGCCATCGATGGCTTTGAATCGTCCGGTGGAGACCAGCCAGGCGCGAGGATTGGCCGGCAGGCCGTCACGTGGCCACTGTTCCATCGCAACCGCGAAGGCTTCCTGCAAGGCTTCTTCGGCTGCGTCAAAATCACCGAGTAGGCGGATCAATGTAGCAAGAGCCTGCCGCGATTCGGCGCGGTAGATTCCTTCGACTTGCGCACGAGCCTGGGTCGTGATGCTCACACCTACAGTCTCCCAAGCCAGGGGCTCTGTCCTGATGACAATTGGAGCCTGTGATCGGCTGAGGCCAACCGCACTCCCTGCATATGGTCGACATAGGGGTCATAAATCGACGCGAGTCCCATGTTCAGCCGGAAGCTTACGCAGATACAGTCCTGTGAATCCAATCTCCCGTTCCCTTCGTAGAGGAAGGAGTAGGAACGAACGCCCCATACTCTACCACGAGAGGAAACCATGACGATTGCCACACATGACACGATTGAAAGACCACCTGCCACATCTCCCGTCGAGCTGATCATGAATCTCTCGCTCGGCTATCTTGTCTCCAGGAGCCTTCACGTCGCTGCTGAACTCGGCATCGCCGATTTTCTGAGAGACGGTCCCAAGACGATTGAAGTGCTTGCTACACAGCTCAGAGCCCATCAGCCATCACTGCGGCGCCTCCTGCGAACATTGGCCGCCTATGGGGTGTTTGCCGAAGATGAGCACGGAGAGTTTACCTTGACGCCGGCCGCGGCGCTTCTGCAACAAGGTGTCATGCGGGACGGCGTGCTGTTGTGTGGCGAGGTGGCGGGTGACGGTTCATGGTGGAATGCCGTAGGCGCATTACGCCACAGTGTTATGACCGGCCAGCCGGCTTTTGAGTGTCAGCAGGGAAAGCGCTTCTTTGACTATGTTCAGGATCATCCCGAATGCGGAAGATGGTTCGATCGAGGAATGGCCAATTTCGCGACCGCCGAAAACTCTGCAATGGCTCAGGCCTATGATTTTTCCCGCTTCGGTCATCTCGTCGATGTCGGCGGTGGGCAAGGTGGACTGCTCGCAGAAATCCTGACCTCCCATCCGACCGTCCAGGGCACGTTGTTCGATGTCCCTCAGGTGGTCCAGGTCCCGGCCTATGTGGATCATGCTCGGTTGAGCGGTCGCTGGCGAACCGTCGGCGGAGACTTCTTTCAATCAGTGCCGGTCGGTGGGGATGCCTATTTGCTGAAACGCATTCTGCATGATTGGAGTGATGAACACTGTGTTCGGCTGCTCCGCAATTGTGCCAAGGTGATGAGTTCGACGACTCCGTTACTGGTCATGGAAGCATTGGTCCCTTCTGGCAATCAGCCGCATCCCGCAAAGGTGATGGACATCCTCATGATGGTGTTTGGGGAAGGGCGCGAACGATCGGAACAGGAATTCAATGAATTGTTTCATCAAGCAGGGCTGAGACTTCATGCGACTATTTCGACTCGGAGTACCCTCTCGGTTCTTGAGGTGATTCGAGCCTAACCTGGATGCGTACGCGCTCATTGAGGAGACTCCGATGGAATTCCCCTTCATGCTGATCAGCGATGGCTAGCAGTGTGTTGACAAACCCTAGGCTGTATCTCAAATGGCTCGGTGAACAGCGTGACCAACTGAATCGAGAGACCCCACATGCTGTTCAGAAAGGCTGTCCAGCAAGGCCGCAGCGAGCGAAGAGGCGAATCGTACTCTGTGCCGTACGTTGAGCCTCTGAGCGACGCGAGAACGCCGCTGGCGGCCTTTGTCAACAGCCTGCTAGTCAGCACACCCGAGTTCCTTCATCGGTCGCACTTCCACGCTGCCGAACCGGGCGGCGGGAAACTGCGCGGCGATACGGATAGCGTCGTTCAGGTCCGGGACGTCGATCATTAAAAATCCGCCGAGTTGTTCTTTTGTCTCAGCAAATGGCCCATCGGTGGTCGTGGTCTTGTCTTCTCGGACCCGCACGGTCGTGGCGGTCTCTGCTGGGTGAAGGGGGGAAGCCGCAAGCAACTGACCGGCTTTCTTCAATTTGTCGCAATAGGCCATCGCTTCGTCCGAGATCGCACGACGTTCAGGGGCAGGGAATCCGTTCAAGATCCTCTCTTCAAGGTAGACAAGGCAGAGGTATTTCATCATGGCCTCCTGGGTCACGTGTATTCATGGGGTAAGGGCCCGCTACTTGGCTCGTTCGTTCATTTCCCACAGGGCAAAGGTATTGCCCTCGGTATCCAGGCAAATGGTGAAGTAGCCCATACCGGGCACAGCCGTCTTGGGTTTACAGACTGTTCCGCCGAGTTTTTCAACCTTGGCCGCCGCTTTACTGACTGATGGAACGCTGATGTAGTTCGTGATCGGCTGTTGAGGATGCATGCGGGGCATCATGCCGCCATCGGGTGACGCATCTGGGCCCCCGGTATCGATATGCCAGTAGTCGTTGATGGCGGCGGGCAGTGTGGCAAACTTCCAGCCGAACATCGATTGATAGAACTTCTTGGCTCGGCTCAAATCATCTGCCGGAACTTCAAACCAACAAATACTGGCCCGTATCTGCGAGATTTGTGTCTTTCTCTTTGTTGTCTTCTTCGCCATGCTTCCCTCCTACTGTTGAAGTGGTTGGTACCTGCCATAAGCCATTGGCTATACGCTATCGGCTTGCTCGTAAGATAGTCGTCGAGAAGGGAAAAAATCGACAGGGCTTTCTTCTCTTGATGTGGAGATATTGGAGGAACAAGCCGGTCCAGCTAACGGTAGTGGCCTATGCTTCGGCTTCTGCCGGTAGGAGCGCTGTGCCTGTCTCGTTTTCTGGTACTGCATCTGATTGATGTTGTGCGGCAATCAGCGAGTAGAACACCGGGACGACAAAGAGGGTAAAGAGAGTCCCGACCGTCATCCCAGTGACGAGCATCATGCCGATACTATTGCGGGCTGCCGCTCCTGGTCCAGTGGCCAGCATGAGCGGGAAATGGCCGAAGATGGTGGCGGCCGAGGTCATCAACACCGGTCGCAGTCTGGTTAAGGAGGCTTTGCGGATAGCGACAAGTCTCGACAGCCCTCTGACCTGTAGCTGATTGGCAAACTCCATGATGGGGATCCCGTTTTTGGCAATGAGGCCGACTAATGTAATCACCCCGACCTGAGAATAAATATTGATAGTCGTCAGATCGACTTCAGCCTCGCTCACCTGTCCAGCCTGGCGATAAGCGTTCATTTGACGTACGCCTGTCATCCTCGATAACCTTAAGCAACAATAGCAACTTTTTACTTGGAACCACACCATGCTTACGGATGTGCGTTTGAGAGAATCGGTCTTGATCATCTTCATGGCCATTCTCCTGGCGGGGTTGTTCGTTTTCGACATGTATTCACCCATGGCCTTCGCCGATCATGAGTTTTATGTCTTGGTTGTTTTAGTTGCCACTGCTTCGTGTTTTTCATGGATGCCGGCAATTGTTGCTGGTGCAGGGACCCTCCTCACCATGGTTGGAGGCATGGGGACTCCATGGTTTGCCAATTTGCCTCCGTGGATTCAGATTGGGAACCGGTCCATCACGATTGTGATTTTGTGGGTACTCGTTTGGTTTGCCTGGAAACGGCGCCAGGCTGAAGCGGCGCTGCAGAAAGCGAATGAGGATCTGGAGCAAAAAGTCACAGAAAGGACTCAGGAACTCGCCGCTGCCAATCGTACCTTGGTGATGGAAATTGCCGGACACGTTCACACTGAACAGGCGCTACGACTTTCTCAGAGGCGGCTTGCCGACATCCTCGACCTTGCGGAGGATGCCATCATCGTCACTGAACATGATCGATCGATCACGCTCTTTAATCAAGGAGCGGCGAAGCTGTTCGGTTATGATCCAAGCGAGGTGCTGGGGAAGCCGATAAATCTGGTGCTGCCGGAACGATTTTGGATTGATTATTCGTCCTACATCAACACGTTCACTCATGATTCAGAGTCGGCCCATAGGTTGGCACAACGGCGTGAAGTGTTTGGCGTAAAAAAGGATGGAAGTGAGTTTCCTGCAGAAGCAAGTATCTCCAAGTTGAGCGTCGCCGAGAAAACGACGTTTACCTTGATCGTGCGAGACATCACGGACCGGCTGAGGACGGAGCGGCAGCTCCAGTCATTGACATCCGAGCTAATGACGGCACAAGAGGAAGAACGGCGGCGTATTGCTCGCGAGCTCCACGACGACATTAATCAGCGACTGGCCTTGGTGGCAATCGAAATCGGGAACATGTTGTCCGATCCCTCGATACTGACCGAGCAAACCAAGAGAACGATTCAATCTCTCAGTCAACGGCTGGTCAGAATCTCGGATGACGTTCGCCGCATGGCATACCAATTTCATCCCTCTATCCTGGATGATCTGGGGCTCACTGCGGCGCTCAAACGTATGGCTGATGAATGGTCGGAAAAGACGGGGATTAAAATCGTCATTGTTCAAGAAGAGATGGCCGATCGTTTGCCGCGCGATGTCGCCTCTTGCCTCTATCGAGTTTCACAGGAGAGCCTTGCCAATATAGTGAAACATTCCCACGCCGTTCGTGTGGAGCTCGAATTGACCTGTGGTGAGCAAGAGATTACCCTGTCGATTTATGACGCCGGTGTTGGCTTCGATCTTAAGGATGTTCAGGCTCGCAATCCCGGGTTAGGCCTGGTTAGTATGCGGGAGCGGGTTCGGTCCGTGCGAGGACGATTTGACATCCAGTCCGAACCAGGCCGAGGCACACATATTATGGTACATATCCCATTCTCTGGAGCGGCACATGAAGAAACCACGAGTTATCTTGGCTGACGACCATACCTTTGTGCTTGAAGGATTCAAAAAATTACTGGAAGTGCATTGCGAATTAGTAGCGTCTGTGGAAGATGGTCGGGCGCTCATTGAAGCCACGATAAAGCTCGAGCCAGACCTCGTGATACTGGACATTTCAATGCCAAAGCTTAATGGCGTTGAAGCGGCGAGAAAGCTCAAGAAGCAGTTCCCGGTGGTGAAACTGATTTTCGTTACGATGCATGCCGACATGGCCTATGTCGACGCGGCGTTCAGAGCCGGAGCTTCAGGTTATTTGTTGAAACGATCGGCAGCCACGGAATTGATGGAGGCGGTACGCTCCGTGATGAACGACAAGTTCTACGTGACTCCTCTCATTACAAAAGAGGTCGTGACGTCATTCCTTAAGCCGACACAAACTCGTTTGGCTACGATTGACGACTTAACAACGAGACAGCATGAGATTCTTCAATTGGTTGCCGAAGGATTGTCCGCGAAAGAAATCGCCGACCAACTGAAGATCTCTCACCGCACAGTTGAGTTTCACAAGACCAAGATCATGGAGCAGCTCCACGTCCATAGTACGTCTGATCTGGTCAAATACGCAGTGGCACATGGCTTAGTCACCGCATCGTGATGCCTCTGGACTTACTACAGTAGTTGGTCCATCAAAACCTCGTAGTTTCTCCAAACCAAGCCGGTAGTCTTTCCTCCCCTTATCCCAGCGGGGCTCGGCTAAACTGCATCCTCGTAAATGTTTGGTGCGTCAACTGTGATTCACGCTAGACTCGTGCTTGTTCCTGGCTCGTGAATGAGCAGGCGAGAGTTACTATTGTCGTGCATGTTGAGTTAAGCACGCGTGAATCTCGGAGAGTGGAATCTGAACTCATGAAAAAAACTGATCTTTCTCATAATCACTGCGTCTTCCTCATACTACTAAATGGGAGGTAGAACACATGGTCATCACGCGTAGGCAGTTCATGAAAGCTTCTGCCGGCACGATCGCTGCCATAGCTGTGGCGGACAAAGTTCTGGCATTGACGGCGCTTCAGCCGGTAATCGAGGTCGGCAACCCCTTGGGGGAGTATCCGGACCGATCCTGGGAACGGGTCTATCACGACCAATATCGGTACGATTCATCGTTCACATGGGTCTGCTCCCCTAACGACACGCACGCCTGCCGCATTCGAGCTTTCGTCCGCAACGGAGTGGTGATGCGGGTCGAACAGAACTACGACCACCAGACCTATGAAGACTTGTATGGAAACCGCGGGACCTTTGCGCACAACCCTCGAATGTGTCTCAAGGGATTTACCTTCCATCGGCGCGTCTACGGGCCGTATCGCTTGAAGGGTCCCTTGATCCGGAAGGGCTGGAAACAGTGGATGGATGATGGCTCACCCGAACTCACCTCGGACACGAAGCGCAAGTATAAGTTCGACAGCCGGTTCTTGGACGATATGCTCCGGGTCTCCTGGGATACGGCCTTTACCTATGCAGCGAAGGCCATGATCATCATTGCCACCCGATACAGCGGGGAAGCCGGGGCGCGGCGTCTTCGTGAACAAGGCTATGCCCCCGAGATGGTGGAAATGATGAAGGGTGCGGGTGTGCGCTGTTTCAAGCACCGAGCCGGCATGCCCATTCTCGGATTCATTGGCAAGCACTCCAACACCCGCTTCAACAACAGCGTCCTGCCGGTATTGGATACGTGGATTCGCAAGGTCGGTCCGGATCAGGCGCAAGGCGGCCGGTATTGGAACAACTACACCTGGCATGGAGACCAAGATCCCTCCCAGCCATTTTGGAACGGGACGCAAAATTGCGACGTAGATTTGAGCGATATGCGCTTCACGAAGTTCAACACGAGCTGGGGCAAGAATTTCGTCGAGAACAAAATGCCGGAAGCGCATTGGAAGCTCGAATCAATCGAGCGCGGGGCGCGCCTCGCGGTGATCACGCCGGAGTACAATCCCACGGCACAGCGCGCCGATTACTGGATTCCCCTTCGCCCGCAGTCGGATGGGGCCTTTTTCCTCGGCGCCTGCAAGATCATTCTCGATGAGAACATGCACGACATCGACTATCTCAAGCAGTTCACGGACATGCCCTTGTTGGTCCGCACGGATACCCTCCAGTATCTGGACCCCCGGGAGGTGATCCCGAACTACAAGTTCCCTGATTTCTCCCACAGTTATTCCGGCCGAATCCAAGCATTGAAACCAGAGTACATCGAACGGTTAGGCGGGTTCATGGTGTGGGACCTGGCCAAGCAGCAAGCCGTCCCGCTGCATCGTGAGCAGGTTGGCTGGCATTTCGATAGCAGCGGCATTCAGCCGGCATTGACCGGCACCTATCGAGTCAAGCTGTTGAACGGACGCGAAATCGATGCGCAGCCCATCTACCAGATGTATCAGATCCACTTCCAAGACTATGATCTCGATACCACACATCAGATCACCCGCTCGCCCAAGGATCTCCTGGTCCGCTGGGCGCGCGACTCAGGCACGATTAAACCGGCGGCCATTCACAACGGTGAGGGGGTCTGTCACTATTTTCATATGACCTCCAATGGACGGGCGGCCGCCCTGGTCCTGACCTTGACCGGCAATATTGGCAAGTTCGGTGCCGGCTGCCATACCTGGTCCGGCAATTACAAAGTGGGGATTTGGAATGCGACGCCCTGGTCGGGGGCTGGGGGCGGCGTACACTTATCGGAAGATCCCTGGCAGCTCAATCTGGACCCGAATGCCCATGGGAAGGAAATTAAGTACAAGAACTACTACTATGGCGAAGAGCCTGCGTACTGGAATCACGGTGATACGGCGTTGATCGTCAATACTCCGAAGTATGGCCGCAAGGTCTTTACGGGGAAGACCCATATGCCGACCCCCAGCAAACTGCGCTGGGTCGTCAACGTCAACCTGTTGAACAATGCCAAGCACCACTATGACATGGTGCGGAACGTCGACCCCAACATCGAATGTCTCATCACGCAGGACATCGAGATGACGTCCGACGTCAACCATGCGGATATCGCCTTTGCCGTGAATTCCTGGATGGAGTTCACCTATCCGGAAATGACGGCCACCGTGTCGAATCCCTGGGTTCAGATTTGGAAGGGGGGGATCCGTCCGCTGTACGACACGCGGAACGATGCCGATACGTTTGCCGGGGTGGCGGCTCGACTCGCCGAGATCACAGGCGAGAAACGCATGCGAGACGTCTTCCATTTTGTCTATGAGAATCGCGTGGACGTCTACGCCCAACGTCTCCTGGATGCGTCGAGCACCTTTTACGGGTATAGTGCCGACGTGCTCTTGAAGTCGGAAAAGGGGTGGATGGTCATGGTGCGGACCTACCCGCGGCACCCCCTCTGGGAGGAGACGAACGAATCGAAGCCAATGTGGACCCGATCGGGGCGCATCGAGAGCTATCGGGTTGAACCGGAAGCGATCGAGTACGGCGAAAACTTTATCTCCCATCGCGAAGGTCCTGAGGCGACGCCCTACCTGCCGAACGCCATTTTCACGACCAACCCCCATGTTCGGCCTGACGATTATGGCATTCCCGTCACGGCCCAACACCACGACGACAAAACAATCCGGAACATCAAGCTCTCGTGGGCTGAAATCAAGCGCCACACCAATCCCCTCTGGGAAAAGGGGTACCAGTTCTACTGTGTGACCCCAAAGACCCGTCACCGAGTTCATAGTCAATGGTCGGTGAACGACTGGGTGCAGATTTATGAGTCCAACTTCGGAGATCCGTACCGGATGGATAAACGGACGCCAGGAGTCGGCGAACACCAGGTCCACATCAATCCCCAAGCGGCCAAAGATCGCGGCATCAATGACGGTGATTATGTGTACATCGATGGAAATCCAGTGGACCGTCCCTACCGCGGCTGGAAACCGAGCGATCCCTATTACAAGGTCGCGCGATTGATGATTCGCGCCAAGTACAACCCAGCCTATCCGTATCATGTCACGATGGCGAAGCACGCTCCGTATGTGTCAACTGCCAAGTCCGTGAAAGGGCATGAGACTAGACCAGACGGACGGGCGATCGCGATTGATACCGGCTATCAGTCGAACTTCCGATACGGCGCCCAACAATCCTTTACGAGGAGCTGGCTCATGCCAATGCATCAAACCGATTCGCTCCCGGGCAAGAGTGCGAATGGGCTGAAGTTTAAGTGGGGGTTTGAAATCGACCACCATGCGGTCAACACGGTACCGAAAGAATGTCTCATACGTATTACCAAAGCCGAAGACGGTGGCATCGGGGCTCGCGGGCCGTGGGAACCGGTTCGGACGGGATTCACGCCGGGTCAAGAGAACGAATTTATGATCAAGTGGCTCAAGGGTGAACACATCAAAATTAAGGTGTAAACCAGGAAAATGACACAACGCTTGGAGATCGATCGGCGTATGTCCGATCTCCAAATAGAGCACGTCGAACGTACGAACGGAGGACGCAATGCCCGAAGTCTATAATTGGCAACTGGGACGAAAGATGTTGTATCCCTACGAGGAACGACATCCAAAATGGCAGTTTGCTTTCGTGTTCAACATCAATCGCTGTTTGGCCTGTCAGACCTGTAGTATGGCCGATAAATCGACCTGGCTCTTTTCTAAGGGACAGGAGTACATGTGGTGGAACAATGTGGAGACCAAGCCCTACGGCGGGTATCCACAGTTCTACGATGTCAAAATCACGCAGTTGATTGAACAGGTTAATCCTGGAGGGCAAGTCTGGAACGTCCGTGTTGGACGAAAACACCATGCTCCTTATGGTGTGTTTGAAGGGATGACCATTTTTGATGCCGGGGCCAAAGTGGGCCAAGCGGCAATTGGTTATATTCCAACGGACCAGGAATGGCGCTTCGTGAACATCTACGAAGATACAGCCACTTCAATGCGAGCCCTGGTCGAGGGCATCGATAAGACGGGTTTCTCACGAGATGAACCCTGGAAAATGACTGGAAGTAGTCTCCCCGAACATGAAACTTTCTACTTCTATCTCCAACGCATCTGCAATCACTGCACCTATCCTGGCTGTCTGGCGGCCTGCCCAAGAAAGGCAATTTATAAGCGACCGGAAGACGGCATTGTCTTGATCGACCAGAATCGGTGCCGTGGGTATAAGAAATGCGTGGAGCAGTGTCCGTATAAGAAGCCAATGTACCGAGGAACTACCCGAGTCAGCGAAAAATGTATCGCCTGCTATCCACGGATCGAGGGTAAGGACCCTCTCACCGGCGGTGAGCCAATGGAAACCCGATGCATGGCGGCCTGCGTCGGAAAGATTCGCATGCAGAGTCTGGTGCGGATCGGGGACGACGGCCTGTGGGCCGAAGATCGATGGCATCCATTGTACTACGCAATTCGAGTGGAACAGATTGCCCTTCCCCTTTATCCGCAATGGGGGACCGAGCCCAATGGGTTTTACATTCCGCCTCGGCATTCGCCGCGTGGCTATGCCCGACAGATGTTTGGCCCGGGCGTGGACAATGCGATTGAAAAGTACCTGGTTCCCAGCCGCGAGCTGTTAGCGGTGCTCCAGCTCTGGA
>NZ_JBLFBO010000059.1:0-12771 GCF_047338595.1 Nitrospira sp. BLG_1 | reverse complement strand
GTGAGGGGGCAGTATGCCCCAATGGTGTGTCTAAGGAAATCGTGGGGCGGAGGAAGTTTCACAATGCCCTACCGCCTCCTTGTCGGCCTCGAAGGAGTCATCAATTTGAGCCGGAGAGCCAAATAACTTCTGATGAATTTGGAAGCTTCCCTCTCGCCAAAGTTTCCTCAAGGAGTCATTGCTCTCACAATGCATTGAAATACTTCACTCTTTTCAACTTTTCAAGCTCTCAGACACAGAGTGACCTCCACCTTCCACTAACATAAAACCGTGGCGCTCCGGTCTCAGCGCATGTCTAGCCGATTCATGAAGATGGTCGGAAATTGTTCGCCAGGCCGGACCCCTTTCAAAGAGATTCCGCTGCCGATGGGCTGAAGATCATCCATACGGATGAGGCAGGTCGGCAAAGCCCTATACCCCGTTCCGGTCTCTCTATTTATGCGGCATGCAGAAAGTATTTTCTAAACCATTGATTCAATGAATATATTTGTGCTTTTTTTGAGCCAAGGTTCATGCTACGATCCCTGTGCTGCTTTCTTTCGCCATGGAGTCTCTCCCGGCGGTAAGAAATGGGGGGAGGTGATAGGGGTATCACCTCCCCTTTCTTTTTCCATACAGATTCTTCGGGATTGTGTCCGTATCCTGCCGATCCTTCGGTCTTCTTTCTCCTCCCCCTATCATTTTCTGCGGTACAGATCACCGGCATACCCATTTACATCCCAACCCGGTCATTCATTTCAGCCCCATGAAATGTCGTTCAGCAAGAGCAAGCCCTCTCTGATGACAAGAATTCTCTTGGGGAGTTACGTTTCTAGCCCGCATTCTTCATGACTCCTCTGCAGCAATCGCCAATCCGCTGTTGCGACAAGCCTGCGGCCAGCAGGCTTGCCCCTCAGACCCTCGACGTACTGCACGAGTACGCTTCTGGTCCTCCGGGCTCCGCGCGCCGGTCCTTCGACCTTGCTCAAGACGGTGAGCCTATCGAACCGTCTCACGACACAGTTGCGCAATTTTGCCACGAACAGTCATGAAAAAAGCGGGCTGGCAAGGGCCACTGATGAACTCTTCGATGAAAGAGCTCCCGGTACGGAGCTGGGAATGATGAAAGATGGGAGGAAGTGAGGAGGCGACGTGGCCGCCGCCTCCCATGCTACGATGACTACTTCTTCTTCTTGGCCGCCTTCTTCGCCGGCTTCTTCGCTGCTGCTTTCTTCGTCGCCATGAGTACCTCACCTCCCCTCGGGTTTAGAAATAGTGTTACTGCATGTGTGATATACCAGACTTTGTGCAATCAGTAAAATCCTCTCGACACAAAATAGCCCATCGGCTGAAAAAATCGGCAGACCTGATGTCGTCGAGGCCACTCATTGAACCCGCATTGTGCATGAACACCTCTACGGCAAGCACCAAGACGCCACTATGGCAAACATCGCCAGAGGTTGCCCATGGCCGGACGGACAGGCTCATGGGTCCCGACCATACTATATTGCGATAAGTATGCATCGGCCTCCTCGAGCTCCGCGTGCCTGTCCTTCGACTCTGCTCAGGATGGTGAGCCTGTTGAACCATCCGCTATGTCGTCTTATAGGTTTCGTCACGAGCCATCCTGCACAATGCGGGTCAGAAAGCCGAGGACGGAATGCAACCGCTAGCAATCGCCACCTATGATCATTGGACAACGGATGGGCTGAGTCCGTCACAGAGAGAGACGGGACCTGCGAACCCCACAGGGGTGAGTCATGTTGCCAGAGACATGAATGATGACGGCAACGAGATTGCGAACCACAGGGTAGGACTGAAGCGTCAGGACCTCAGCACCCAGAAAACCACGCAGGAAATGGATCATCTTCTGGCCAATGCTAGTACGGCCAGCCAATCACCCGCCGCTCCCATGTTTCAAGCCATCTTCCGCGTTACTTCCCAGACAGGTGCGTGACCGCTTGTTCCGCATGTTTCGTTGCGACGTCGGTATGCCCCGCGCTCCCATGCTCAACGGCATGTTTCAGCTCCGCGATCGCTGCATCGACATGCGCATCCTTCCCTGCCTTGAGCGCATGCTGCATGGCTGCTTCCGCACTGGTCAGGAATGGTCCCATATGACCTTGTTTGCTATGGTCCGCTGCTTCCTTGGCGAGCTTGATCGCTTCTTGGCGGTGCTGGTCTTCGGAACGGACTGCATCACGACGTGCCCCGCCTTCCGCAAACACCGGTTGCAAGGGCAGGACTGTTGAGGTGACGAGGACAAACAGTGCGGCGAGTGTAAGACTCCCGTGCGTCGTATATCGGCTCATGGGCATTCTCCCTTCTTGAAATGACGGTTACCAGCTCGCGTCCACCATCCTTCACTGAACGCATTGTAGCATGGGTGCTCCCAGAACGAACCGGCTCTACACACTGAGAACGATGCCGAGCACAGCAGGACTCGTTCAATCCGACTCCCTCTCATGTGACGGGCGACTATATCGTGACCGACTCAGCAATTGCTCCTTCATATAACGGTTTGTGGTCTTGTGATCGAGGTACGGCTGGTGGTGGAGCGTCCTCGTTCATGAACAGACACGAGTCACGATCCGATTCCTCCCCTTGCAGCAGGCTCATCGTTCACCACGAAATGAGGCACGAAGCGGCTGTGATTCCCATGGATCAGACCACGATCCTCTCGAATCCCCATCCCTGCCGGCTCGTCCCCAACCACCCAGGATCCGATTACCGGATGCCACCTCTCGAACACGGGCAACGGCACGTACTGCTGATAGACCGAGAGCTGCGCGTCATAGGGCCCGGCGGTCGTCAGCACCTGATCCCCGTTCACGATTGAAATATTGGCGCCTTCGCGTGACCAAAAGGGCTTCCTGACATAGGCCGCACAGTCTCCCGGTCCGGAAAAGAAGGCGGGCAACAGATTCGGGTGGTCGGGATACCACTCCCACAACAACGCCAGCAGCCCCTTATGGCTGAGCACCTGTTTCCAGGCCGGCTCCAGCACCAACATCGAGGACCGCGACAGCTCCGCCGCAAATGCGTCCTGACACATCCATTCCCAGGGATAGAGCTTGAAGAGCGTCGAGATCGGTTCGTTGCGGTGATCCACAAACCGCCGCTCCCGCGGCTCCCACCCGATTTGTTCGATCGGCAAAGTCTGCACGTGCCATCCGGCCTGGTTCGCCGTGTCGGCCAGATAGGTCACCGTCTGTCGATCCTCGTCGCTCCCATCCAAACACACCAAATGGAGCACATCGGTTGAGGCCCACCGACGGATCACGCGCCACTGCTCGATCAAGCGCTCATGCAGACAGTTGAATTGATCCGCCTCCGGACAGGTCTCTCGCCACCATTCCCATTGACCAACCGCAGCTTCCACCAACGAGGTGGGTGTATCGGCATTGTACTCGAGCAATTTCGGCGATCCAACCCCGTCATACCAGAAATCAAAGCGCCCATAGAGCGACGGCTCCTGCCGCTCATATGAATCAATGATACGAGGCCGCGAATGTTCGGGGATGCGGAGATCGGCAAACCGATCCTCGCGAATGATCCGCTCGACGGCCTCGATACAGAGCCGATGCAGCGGCCGAGTCGAGGCAGTCGACCTGCGCCTGACTGAACTCATAGGCGGCATCCTCGCGCCAGTAGCCTCCGTCCAGACTATGATTAGGTGACGCCGGCCCGATCAAGTTGCGCCGGCCAATCGGTACGCGGCTGCATCGCACGACGATGCATTGCTACGTCCCCTCGCCCGGCTTGTAGATTTGGCCGCCGGTCCAGCCGAAACCGCCGCGTTGGCACACAACCGTCACCTCATCACCTGAACAAACATCGCCTCCCGACATGGCAGGAGAAACCACCCCCCGGTTGTTGATCTGATCGCCCCGCACAGAGCAACCATCTGCTCCCTGCCCGGCAGCGATCCACACCATCGCTCCCAAGCCATCCGCCGCTGCAGCTAGACTCACCCGCACCTCGGTGGAATGCCGATGACGAGGAGGTATGGGGCCGGGCATAGACCCCTCCGGGCATTTCTTGTCCATGGGAACCTTTCAATCGAATCAGAACACTCGGGAAGGAACAGAGAGACAGGCGCGTGCGGATATTTTACACGGATTGACGGCTCATCGGACTTTTGGGTTCCACTCACTCGCCAGTTTCTTGGCCTCGGCGATTTGAGCCGGTGTCATCTCCTTGGCCAGTAAGTCGCGCAGCATGGGCGCCGGCTTATCCCCGTTCGTCGCAGCCAGACTCAACCACTTATAGGCCTGGACCTTATCTTTCGGCAGTCCATTCCCATCATCGTACATGATGGCGAGTTTCGTTTGAGCAAGCGCCTCGCCTTGGGTTGCCGCCAGACGGAACCAACGCAACGCCTGCTGATAATCTTTCGAACCGCCTTCCCCATTAAAATACAACGTGCCAAGGCTGAACTGCGCCTTGGGCTGTCCCTGTGCCGCCGCTTTGGCATACCATTTCCTGGCTTGCCTATCGTCCTGCGGCACACCGCGGCCCTTGTGATATAGCATCCCCACCTGATACTGCGCCAACGCATTGCCCTGCTCTGCCAGCGGTTGCCACTCGCGCAAGGCTGTCGCGTAGTCTTCACGGTCATGCGCCGTCATGCCGGCCTGAAAATCAGCCCATGCAGGCAAGGCGAAACAGAAGATCGACAACACCAGGGCTATGGGAAATCGGGTACACATGGGCATCTCGTGGAGTAGCGCATTCTAAAAGGATCGCGATGCTAGGAGCAAGACTCAGCAGTGATCGAGGGTGAGCAACTCAGGAAAGAAGAGGAAATTCAAAAGCCCCTCAGTCCTCATTGCTCCTCCCGGAGGGCAATGACTCACCCGCCATTCTTAGGCCCGCCGACATCCACCCCGACGACACGTGAGCAGCGGGCGAGCGTCAGGAAGCCTTGGCAGGCCGCAGGCGAAGTTCAGTCTGCACATGTTCGAGCACAAACAGCTTCAAGAGGGTTTGATATGGCACGTCGCGCTTGTTGGCCAACGTCTTGAGGTGATCAAGCAACGACTTCGGGAGGCGGAGAGAAATCGTTTCTGTCGACGGTTTCAGGCGTGGGAACACCAGGCGACGCCCCTTGGATTAGTTGACATACACCGTGGAGTCGTGCGACGCGCCAAAAGGCGGCCTCCGCTTGCACAGTCTTGAACGTCGGTCGGCGTTTGAGCTTGCGCATGATAGGTTCTCAGTTCTTTTAGGTCTTCTGCCAGCGCACGGTTTGATTCCAAGACCAATTGAACCGCTTCGTGAAGATTCGTTCGGGCCTTATCGAGCGTCTCACCCTGGGTGTTTGCACCGGGTAATTCCCCAACAACGGCAATATACCCTTCAGGCACCTGTTGAAAGACCGCCGTGAGCTGTTCTTTCATGCTTGCGCCCTCCTCACAGCGGTACGTATACCAGACCGGAGTGTGAAAACTCACATGGCCATCTTCACAACCCTCGATTCCTACGGCCGAGGGAACGTTCGTCACGGGATTCCCTGCACGAGTTACGATCCAAGCTATGACCTAGTCGTCTCCTCGTCGCATGATCATCTGATCCTTGTTTCTTCTTCCTTGCCTCTTGAACCTTGTTCCTTGCCCCTTCAACAAGACTCCTCACGCATGTCACGACTCATGAGCGGCATGGATTCTCACAGACCTGCTGACCATGATCGCCAAAACTTGAAGAGAGCAAAGCCCGACCCCATTAACGTCCACCCATGATGAACGGCCATTGCGCCGACACAGCGGAGAGAGTGTCGGGCGAGTCTTGCTTGTTTGAACGATCGCGTTGCATCAGAGCCGCGCATGCACGATTCAAGATCTGACCCTCTTTGTGACCCCTTATTCGGAATAGGGCCGACCGCACATGGGCAACTTTAGGAAGCAGGGCGCACTGTTTCATTCTGCCTCCTCCTCGTCCGGTGTTGGGAATCCGTGTTACGTGAGACACTCCTGACAGGTAGTGGTATGAAGTATCGTCTTATAAGAGTACATGCACAATTCAAGATCCAGCCATTGCCGCAGTTCTAAATACGCCCGTCTCTCGGCCTTTCCTTTGCCCCACCGTCGAATGAGTGAATACAACAGACACAATCTGCCCCCGAACTATACTCTACGAATCGACCTAGGAATCAAACAGCTTCGGTTCCTTAGGTTCCGCACTGATCAACTCGCCAGACCTTGGTCCTTGTCATGATCTTCGAAAAAAACACGATCACCAACAACGATGGTCCCATCCTCGTTAAGGGATGCTGTTTGAGAATATGTCACTTGAGGCGTGAAATGAGCTTTCTCACCCAAAATGTATTTTTCGCCAAGAAGTGTCCATACAAGACGACAGCCTAATTTCTTCAATCGAATGAGTAGGTCATCTCTATCTGCCAACAAGGTAGCGGGACCACCTTCCGAAGAGGATGGATCGCGAAAAACAGTCTTTCCATTGGCGATTGAGAAACCGTCCACACCATCCCACCAGAGCGGCCCCGCTTCAAAGAATGCGCGAGCTGGGACATGAAAATGGATACTACTGGGCAGACTGCCATCATACTCCCATTCACAATTTATTTCATTGGAGACAGGCACGAACTCCAATTTAGAACCGCTTACCCGATGACCGAAGCCTAGCCAGTCATCGGTTTCCACGTTGCACACGCTCGCCCAAGGATATTCGCCGACGAAGACATGAAGCCATTGAGCACCGCGGGGCATCCAGTTTCCGAAGAAATTACGTCGAGATATAGCCTTCATTGCAGCAAGGAATTGAGCCTCCTGAACTAAAAACGCCTCCAAGTGAATCCAGGTCGATCTGTATGGCTCACCATATGGTCGGGCTTCCCGATATTCGGACCACGTCGGATAACACATCAACGGCATCCAGCTCTGGCCCTCGTGGCTCTTAGGCGCGAGAAGCGACTGCATCGATGGCAGATCGTCATTTTGGTGAACCCACGTTGAGCAGTCGAGCTGTTTTGTTGAGTGTAGATCTACGTTGCCGCCTACCCACCAACACTCGGAAGGCGTCCGGTCAGCACGTTTGGTACGAGAGATGGTCGGATCTAGCTTACGCTCATCGATTAAAATGAGAGGGAGCCGTCCCGTCGTCCGTTCGAACGAGTCTTTCTCTCGGTCGGCGCTGTCATAGAGGCGGGATGCCAGCTGATACATCGCGATCCACTGATACTTTTTTCCGATTCGCTCGGCCCACGCCGGTTTTCCCCTGCCACCTCCGGTCTCTTGGGTTACGGAGAAGTCATAGTGGGTGCACTGTGAACCTCTGTATCCGAAGTCGTCCAGAATACGCTTCGCAATCCACCGTCCTATGGCAGGCTTAGGCATCGCGCGATTCCATCCGTTCAGGCAGTTGATTGAGTAGTGATTGAAGTCATCATGCATACAGCTTCGAACCACCAAGCGAACGCCGTAGTCTTTCTCGTCTTTCCATGCCTCTTCCTCGCTCTTGGCTGGAGGTTCCGGGCGAGGTGTCGTCAAATTGCGCTGGCTTGGCAGCGTTGGATCGAACCTCTTATCGAGGCAGTCAAGGTGTGCCGCCAGCTCGGCGATACATCGAATATGGTCGCGGATGATCGCATTCTGGAAATCTTCTGGGCGGGTCGCATACGCGGTAAGCAGCTCCTCGGCCAGCTTTTTCAGCACAGGTTTGTCTCGCGAATGAATTAAGACGCCATATGCGATGAGCAAGGACCGCTCTCGTACCTCATCGTCATCGGCCGATAGGAACATAGCCACTACCTTGGGGAGGATCGTCGTGTGAACGCGCAGGATCGCTATCGCCGCTCTGACCGCAGAGTCCTTCACTCGACGATCAGCCGCTGCGCTGAACCAAAGGAGGACAACGCACCAGCGTTCCGCGGTCGAGGAATCGACTTTCTGAAGGTCTATGTCCTTCGCAGTTTCGATTATACGGCGGACGATGTTGTTCCCCTTGTAGCCGAGCTTCAGATAACCACACCAAAACGCGTCCCGCTTGGCGAACGGCAGCCGCCCCAAGACCTCATTGAGCCACAACGCATCGATCTCCGACTCCTGCGTGGAGACCGCCAGCATGGCATCGATTGCCTTATATGCATCGGGGGTGTTGAGCATTTCCCGGAGCACGTTCTGTGTTGATGGCAAGAACGTTTCTGCGGTACGCCATGGAAGGGAGCGCACAACGACGGTGGCAATCTCGCTTCGGACGGAATCATCTTCGACCAAGTCGGTGAGCTCTATGCCGAGTATCTTTTCTGGCAAGAGAACGGAGATCGCCGAAAGCAGGCCGGCATTTTCCCGGACTGCCTGTATCGTGCCCAAGAGGTGAGCGAATTGACCACCACTCCGGAAGGCCTCAGAAACGTTTGATCTCGTGAGGGAATCAAGCATCTCCGACGCCACAAGGAAATCGCCGAATCGCTCGAAGGCTGGACGCACGACGTTCTCTGCACCAATGGCATCGGTTGAGGGGCCGTCCTCGATCAGCAGGTCCGCCGTGACGAGCCACTGCAGGACATTGAGGCCTTTAGCCTGCGGCTTCGCCTTGTCGATAACCGACTGGGCTTCAGACCAGTGGAGAGCCGCGCTGCCCACACGAGCGATCGCGGCGCTGATCGCCCGAAGAGAACCGCTGACTATAGCTGCGCCTGAGGAGACGCTGTGTTCGGTCGCGAACTGTTCTTCCTTATATGCGAGAAACGCGCGGATGACAGGGGCAATACCAAACCATCCTTTTGGCAATTGCTTCAGCCCCTTCGCCTTCAGGGTCTCGCAGACCAGCTTAAGATAGAGCGGGTTTACTAGCTCGGGCTGCAAGACCGGGACGAGAGGGGGCTCCAACTCATAGTGAGAGAAGAAGGCGTTGCAGGCCTCTCTCTCCATTCCTGCGAAGCCCTTGTGCTCGACCGCCTGATCTGCAAAGTCCTTCGGCAGGCACACGGGGAGGAATGAGGTACGGCACGAGACGCAGAGCTTGAGATGCGCGCGCGAGAGCACCGCCATGGCGAACTCGGCGAAGCGGCCGAACCAATAGCTCTTCGGCCGCGTTTCGTTCACCGCATCCACGCAGATCACGAGCTTCTTGCCCGAGCATTCTGCCGCAGCGTCGAGCGCGTCGAGCACGCCGTCGCAACCGAGCGTGAGCGGAGCTCCGATCGACTCGGCGAATCGAGTCCATGGATCGGGCTCTCCACTGAATTGGTGTCCGAAGACAACGCATGTGTAGGCGCCGTCAGCTAGTCGGCGTTGTGCGATGTCGCATAGGCTGTGCGTCTTGCCTGCGCCACCGGTCCCGCTCAGCACAAACACTGGCTTGAATGCGAGATAACCAGCCGGAGACGAAAGCCAATCGGAGAATGCGCGCCATTTGCGCTGGGCATCGCGCACCGCGTCAAGATTGGCCGCGGGGAATGAACACTGATATTCGGCCATGAACGATCGGAAGCGCTTTGAATCTGAGGACCCTTTGCCATGCTTGGTGTCCAATTCCAAAGTCAGGTCGTTTTCAAGGGAAGCGAATTGAACAATAACGTGGTCAATACAGGTCTGAAGCTTCGTGATTCCCTCTTCTGTCGGCGCGCCCACGAGTGCCTCTGCGCTTTGGACGCAGGCTTGCGAATTAGCGACCACCCTTTTCCCAATTCCGCGAGCGGTCTCCGGCCAGCCAGGAAACGCAGGATCGGCACTCTTTTTCTCAACCAGCCTCTCGACGTCGTTTGTCTCCTTACGGCAGGCCTCGATCTTAGTGGCAAACTGCGCCTGCCAGTCCAGCTCTCCTTCGAATGATAAGAACCATTCTGACAGAGGCGTTTTGAGGCTGATCTCCCGGTTATATCGCGGACCAGCTATATGCTTAGCGGTAGCAATATGGTTTTCGAACCACACTTCGGAGAACGTCGTCGCGGAAAAGAAATAGTGACGAAGGCCACCCGACCGGTCATTCGCCAAAACGAGATCCTGAAGATCGTGCGCCGACCGCCGTTCGATGGTCAGGGCGTGCCCCTTGGCCTTTGCGTCGGCTTTCACCTTCCGCGCCCACTCGTCGAACTTCTCGGTCTGGCTTTTACCTTTGCGCCCTGTCTTGCCCGTGAGATCAAAGGGGAAGCACACCACATAGCGTGTCAGATCAGGGTGGATGGAAAGCGCCGTTTCGAATGAGAGCTGCGTCTGCTTCAAAAGACCATCGATATCGAACACATACTTCGTCTGCCAGCCGGTCACACAGCCATTCGTACCGATCACTTTACATTCAACGCCACCATCGCCGCCCGCACCACGATAGCGCTCAAATCTAGTATCGGCCGGTCGACTCCTGGAGGCTAGCTGACAGCAGAGTTCCTCAAAGGCGTTTTCGACGCTCCCACCTCGAGCCGCGATGTTCTTAAAATTAATCTCGGGCATAAACTTGCAGCGTTGTCACAAATGTCAGCCCATGCTGCAGATAGCTAATGCATGATGAAATCCTGAAACGGTGTCAGGAATCTACTTTTAATATAAAATTCGCGGAAGCTTACCCGTTTCTCTCTAAGAAATCACGCACCCCCTGTAGGTATGGAAAGTCTGACGGCTACGTGAGCTCAGGACATTGTGGGTGGTGAGTCTTGAGTTATGGAAGACCCTACCGCCTCATCAACTCGTCGGCGCCCCGGTGCGTCCTCCTTGGGGAATGGTTGACTTATGCATGTACCATGCATACGATAGGAGCATATCATTCAAGGAAGGACTTATGCGGACCACATTGGATCTTGATGAAAAGCTCATTCGGCAACTGATGAACGTGACCGCCGCCAAAACAAAAACCGATGCCATTCACCAGGCTGCTGCGGAATTGATCCGAAGAAAAAAGCTGGATCAACTCAAGTCGTTAAGCGGCACTATCCATCTGGATCTGGACTGGAAGCGGCTGGAAGCAGTCGAACTCCAGCATCAATCTTCGTTAAAGCGCCGCCGACATGGTCATCGCTGATACCTCCGTCTGGATTCCTTTCTTCAACCGTCCGGACTCTCACGAAAAAGCCGCGCTGGATCTGCTTATCGATGCCGACGACGTGATGTTGGTAGGCGTCGTGCTGGCCGAGTTACTCCAAGGGTGCAGGACGCCCTCGGAACGGGTGACCCTTTCTGATGCTCTGTCGGCTTTACCCTATCGTGAAGTGACCACCTCGACGTGGATGCATACCGGCGACCTCTCGGCACAGCTTCTTCGCAAAGGGATCACCCTGCCGCTATCAGATCTCTTGATCGCGGCATTGGCCATTGACCACGGGTGCCGTGTATACAGCCTCGATACCCACTTCACAAGGATTCCCGGTCTGTCCCTCTACATGCCCGCGTCGATCTGAGCCTTGATCGGAGTTGTCGTCTTGCCGGCGTCGAGCAGGAACACAACCAACATGTCGCTCATTACATTCACGCCGGAGCGATCATGGCCAATGATTGAGTAAGCGCTTCTGATGAGCGGAATCGCGGCGAGGATGACCTGGTTCGGCAGACCGGCAAGAGACCCGCCGCGTCTGTGTGACTATCGGACGCTAGCCTGCCTGGAGGTCGTGGATCTGGTCGATGAGGCGCTGAAGTTTCGCAACGATGTGACGGCGCTGCTCGTTGGTGAGGTCTATCGCATCCGTCATTGCCAGGCTGTCCACGCTCAATCTTAGGCGACCTGTTGCCACTGCGTGACTTCCACCGCCGCATGCTTGCTATGCGCATTTGACACGATGCGCTCCAGCTTCGCCGCTACTGGATCGTCGATCCAAGCATCGCCGCATTGGCCGCAGACGAATGCCGGAACATCTCGTACAACCTCCACACCAAACTTCAAGTCCACGGCAAAGGCCGTTGTCCCTGGTTGCTTCCCTCCGCCACACAGGGGACACCGTCCGACATGTCCACTCATAGCCTTTTCCTCCTGGTCTTGCAATCCGCTTCAAAGTGCTCCAGGTCCGGACGGTAGGCGTGATGACATGGCGTACCGAGTCGGCAGATTCTGAGCGGCGACGATCTTTCTACCTCTGCGACTTCTCCATCATCCGGTCCGAGACGCTCAGCTAGCCTTGGCCGTGACCTGAAGTCGGACACGGGTCTTTTTCTGAAGCGCATGCACAATCCCGAAAAAGTTTTCCGTGCTCGGATTCCCATGGGGAGCGAGCATGCGGTGGAGGCTCTTGCTCGGCTTCTTGAGCACCGCCGCCAATTCCTCGAAGCCTACCGTCGCGTTCACCAGATCGCGGAGAACCGCTTTTCCCGTACCGGTGTCCCCTCCCAGGTAGGCATTCATCGCTTCGGTGAAGAGCGATTCCCGAAACCGTGGGTCGCGTTGGACTCGCGTGACAACTGTGTCTTTAAATTCCCGTGTGAGGGCCATGATTCCTCCGTTGCCTCACGCCTCTGTCTTCAGGCGTTTCCGACGTCGATAGTCTGCCCATCGCTCGTGTGCGGCGTCGATGCGTTGTTGCTGCCGCTGCTTGCTGCTTCCACCAAGGAGAATCACCAGGCGATCTCCGTCCTTTCCAAAATAGACTCGATAGCCTGGACCGAAATCTATCTTTCGCTCGAACACTCCTCCACCGACCCCTTTGACCTGTGACCAGTTTCCTGCCATGAGTTGATAGAGCGTGGCGGTGACCTTCGCCGCAGCCGCCGCATTCAGCCCATCGAACCACGCTGCAAAAGGCGACCGCCCCTGCCCATCGCAATATTCCAGGACTCTGACGTCAGCCACATACTATGGTAACACATAGGTTACCACAAAACCAATGTAGGAGGTTGGAGGCTGAAGGCTAAG
>NZ_JBLFBO010000023.1:0-42410 GCF_047338595.1 Nitrospira sp. BLG_1 | reverse complement strand
AATATCGTCGAACTCTTCAATCTTGAGCGGAGAGGCGTTCGTCAGCACCAGCCAGAATGAATATAAAATCCATTGAAAATGCCGCCATATGCCTCTTGGCGACTTGCTCCCGATTGCGCCGATCGAGAAACCTGCCCCCAGCTCCTGGTACGGGACCTGGTCCTTGGGCAGGTGATAGATAATGATATGAAGAAAGGTCGACATCAAGTCTAGTTTTGTGCTTCATATAGATGAATGCTCGACCATAACTATGCCCCAACTACCTGCCGCTCCGCATGATAGGAGCTGCGTACGAGCGGACCTGACTCCACATGAGCAAAGCCCATCGCAAGGCCTTCTTCCTTCAACAAGGCAAATTCGGATGGATCATAGAATCGTACGACCGGCAGATGCTCTCTCGTGGGTTGGAGATACTGACCAATCGTGATGATGTCGCAATCGACGGCTCGAAGATCTCGCATCACTTCGCGCGTTTCATCGATCGTTTCCCCCATCCCAAGAATGAGTCCAGACTTCGTCTTCATCCTATGATGCTTCGCCCTTTCCAGTAGGTCAATCGATCGCTGATATTTCCCTTGAGGTCGAATCGATGGGAAAAGCCGCCTTACCGTTTCAATATTGTGGTTCAGAATTTCCGGCTTCTCTGCACAGACTGTTGCAAGGGCCTGGTCGTTGCCTTCAAAATCTGGGATCAATACTTCGATTGTACAGCTTGGATTCAGCCGCTTCGTCTGCCTGATTGTTTCGGCAAACACCCCTGCACCACCGTCCGGCAGTTCGTCACGATTGACCGACGTGATCACCGCATGACGGAGCTCTAGAGCTCGTACTGCTTCTGCAACACGATGTGGTTCATTCACATCCACCGCAAGTGGTCGTCCCGTCTCCACTGAACAGTAGTGGCAGCGTCTCGTGCAGATGTCGCCGAGAATCAAGAATGTTGCCGTACGGGCGTTCCAGCATTCCCATCGGTTCGGACAGCGTGCCTCTTCGCAAATCGTATGCAGCTGAAGCCGTTCCATGGTCTGCTTAATATCGAGATAATCAGGACCGGTCTTCGCAGTAACTTTGAACCAAGCGGGAAGTCGAGGACGGTCGTTGGTTGATGGCTGATGGCTGATGGCTGACAACTGGGGGTCGCTCGCAGACGAGGCCCGGAGATGACCGAGAGGAACAAACGTCATGAGTTATGACCCATTCACAGGACCCGGTCTGAACCAACTCTTGATCTTCTCAAAGAAACTCGATTGCGCCGAATCAGCTTGTAAGGGATCCGGATATTCCACCCAGAGTTCTTGCGATCCCAGGTACACTCCATTGCGAAAACTCAGTTGGGTTTTGAGCTGCCGGTAGCCTTGAGCCTGTAAGGTCTGGATCAAAACCGTGAGTGCGTGATCCTGAGATGGGTGGACCTCTGTTGCAATGCGAACAGCTTCATACCGCAAAACGGCCCGATAGCCCTCACCTGCCTGCTCAAACTCAACCGGACGGCTAAATCCCCGCTCTCTATCATCCAACCCGGCCAGTTGATGTTTGTCAAAACCAGCCTGCGCCATGGCTCATGCTAAGGCCCGGTAGACAGCCACCAGATCACTGAGTGCAAGGGTCTTGCTCTTGAGAACAGCGCGCTCGGCCTGAATGGCCTCACGAGTCTTAAGATCGGCCACACCAAGTTTCAAACAAGACGCGCCCAAGTGCAAGATTCGATCACACTCATCGGCGAGTTTCCGCTTCACGACGGGATTGACCGACAGAATATCCATCAGTTGTCGGCGAGTCTCATCCAAATGCTTCTGCAATTCCGAATCCGGATAATCTCTCCGAGCCGCTTCATCGAAGCAGCGATCGAGATACTGCGCCAGAAACACATAGAGACGAACGAGTGCCGCAGCAATATCAGTTTGATCGTTGGCTGAGACAGGCATGCGTGACTCCTCTCCTATGGCTCATGAGAAAATCCAGAAAACAATGCGTCAGGGTTCAAGCAAAACGGTCACATCATTCCCTTCGACCTTTACCTGATAGGCCTCCACCTTCGCGGATGGATTGTTCACGCAAGCACCGGTCGTCACATTGAATCGCCAGCCGTGCCAGGGACAAGTCACAACCTGACCGTCCAACTCTCCTTCTCCCAGCGGCCCTTCTCGATGACAACAGGTATTATTGATCGCGTGGATTGTCCCATCCACATTGAAGACAGCCAGTGTCTTCCCGTGAGTCTCCGCCACAATCCCATGTCCTGGCTTGATATCTGCGAGCGCCGCAACCCGTACGAACTCCGGCATGTCTTCCCTCCAACGTCAGCGCGATCAATTGTTGCTGAACGGCTGCTTGATTTTCTTAAGCAAACTGTCGATCGACGAACCGCTGTTCCCAGTCCCCTTGAGCTCATCCGTGAGTTTCTTCGCAATCTCTCGAAACGCAACGGCTTGCGGAGAGGCCGGATCGGCCACCACGATCGGATGGCCGGTATCTCCACCATCGCGAATGGCGGGATCAATCGGAATCCGTCCAAGGAACGGGACGCCGACTTTGGCCGCAGCCCGTTCACCACCTCCATGCGAAAAAATCTCCGTCCGTTCGCCGCAGTGGCCACACACAAAGTAACTCATGTTCTCGATGATGCCCAGAAGCGGGACATTCACCTTCTGGAACATCGCCATGCCCTTTCGCACATCGTAGAGCGCAACTTCTTGAGGCGTCGTCACGGTCACCGCCCCGGCTAACGGAACCATCTGCGACAAAGAGAGCTGCACATCGCCAGTCCCTGGCGGCAAATCAATCAACAAATAATCCAACTCTCCCCAGAGGACATCACGGAAGAACGCCTGCAAGTACTGGTGGACCATCGGACCACGCCACACCAGCGGGGCTTCCTCGGGCACCAGAAACGCCATGGAGATAAGCTTTACCCCGTGATTTTCCACCGGAACGATTTTGCCATCCTTCTGCTCAGGGCCAGTGGTGCTCCCCATCATCATCGGAATATTGGGGCCATACAGATCGGCATCCAATAGACCAACCTTTGCACCGGTGGCCGCCAGCGCACAAGCCAGATTCGCGGCAACCGTGGATTTCCCGACGCCTCCTTTCCCACTGCTCACTGCGATGACGTGCTTGACTCCTGGGATCAAATTATCTTTTGCCTGGGGCTGCTGTGCCCCATGGCCATGCTCATCAGCCATATCGATTCTCCCCTCTGATTGGACTCGCCGTTCACTGTGCTCAACAACAGGGCAATCGAGTCACCATGACACGCACACTTCAGTATCATAAACGATGGAATACGCAAAATAACATGGGCCGGTCGGACTATCCTCCGATGCGAACAGGGGACTGTCGTGAGGGTCAAAAGACTGATGGGTCCAGGCGGCGAAGGTTGGTGGCCAAACCGGCCAGCGACAGTGCGTAGATGATCCATTTAGACGGGTCGAAGTTGTACCACTGTGGGCCATTCCGGTAATCCCGGGCGTAGGTGTGGTGGTAGTTGTGATAGCCCTCGCCGAAGCTGATGAAGGAGATCAGCCAGCTGTTGCGGCTACTGTCCTGTGTCCCGTGGGGTTGACTGCCGATCATATGGCAGAGGGAGTTGATGGTGAAGGTCGAGTTGAGGACCATGAACATCCGGAATAAACCGCCCATGAGGAGTCCGCTGATACCGCCCAGGACGGTGCCATGCCACCAGAACCCGACACAAAAGGGAATCACCAGGCCGGAGAGGACGATCGGCCAGTAGTACTGATGTTGCCAGAGAATGACCGGATCGCGGCGCAGCCGGATTTGGTATTTGCCGATACGATACGGTGTTTTATAAAAAAGCCAACCGCAGTGACTATGCCAGAATCCCCTCGTTGCATTGTAGGGGTCTTCGTCCGTGTCCGTGCGGGCGTGATGGCGGATGTGGTCTGCACCCCAAACCAGCGCCGAGTTTTGCAGTGCCCATCCGCCGGCGATCAAGGCTAGCCGCTTGACCCAATTCGGGCAGTCAAAACTCTGATGCGCCACCAGCCGGTGATAGCCGACCGTGATCCCCATCCCCGTCACGATGTACATGACGAAAAAGTGCATCCAGTCAAACAGCGTATAGCCGATATAGTAGCCATAGAGGGGAACGCCAACGATCGTGGCGGTGGCGATCACACAAAAGAGGAGACAGGTGCCGTAGGAAAATCTTGATGTCAGGGGCGGGGCGATCTGTTCTGTCTTGGCCATGTGTCCTCTCGCTGATAACCCAAGCTGAGGTCCACCATGGCAAACAGGCTCCGGTGAACGTGTTGCGGAGACCGTACTCTAGCGAAACCGGTTCTCGTTTTCAACCGGTATGTGGGCACAATCGATTTCCGGATGCTTTGCGTGACGATGGCCGGAGTATACTGACAATGAACGCCAGGACAACCTCCCGGGAGCAGACATGACGATGAATCCGTCTGTATTCGACGCAACAGTACTCCGAATCGGACAGCATTTGGCCCAGTTATCGGCCGGTCGCACTCCGACCATCTTCGACAGTCACTGGTGGTCACACAGCGTAATCAACCTGGCGATGAAAGATCCTACGTTCAAAGTCCAGCTGTTCCGCTTCATCGATGTGCTCCCTTCCGTCGCCTCGGATCAGGCTGTCGTACGGTTGGCGGAAGAGTACTTTGGATCTCTCCACGGCCAGGTATTCGGACTGCAATGGGGCCTCAAAGCATTGGCAGCGACAAATGTGGGGGCCGCCATCACGGGGAAAACTATCCGCCATCAGGTCGAGCAGATGGCCCGAACCTTCATCGCCGGGAGCTCGGTGGAGGAAGCGCTCCCTGTCCTGGCGAATCTCTGGAAAGATGGTCGTGCCTGGTCGGTGGATTTGCTCGGCGAGGCCACAATCAGCGACGTCGAGGCGGACCGGTACCGGGATCGATGCCTCGAGGCCTTGAGCCACTTGGGCCGGACTGTCGACATGTGGCCATCAATAACGCAGTTGGAACGGGATCATCTTGGCTCTCTGCCGAGGGCGCAACTCTCCCTGAAGATCTCCGCATTGACCTCACGGTTGGACCCGATAGATCCCCTCGGCACCTATCGAACCGTGGCGGCCCGGTTGCGCCCGATTGTGGAACAGGCGGCGGCCCACGGATGCGGGTTGATCTTCGACATGGAGCAGGCGGAGACGAAGACCTTACTGCTCGAGTTATTCCGGAACCTGTTTGACGAACCGGCGTTTCGGACATTTCCCCATGCCGGCGTCGCGATGCAAGCCTATCATCGGGAAACCGAACAGGACATTCGATCTCTCATCATCTGGGCAGACCGACGGAACTGTCCGATCACAATTCGGCTGGTGAAGGGAGCCTATTGGGATGCGGACACGGTGCACTATCGTCAGGCCGGGCGGCCGGTCCCGCTGTTCGAACACAAGGCAGAGACCGACACGAACTATGAGGCCCTTGTGCCCTTACTCCTGGACCACCGGCAGATCATCCGCCCGGCGTTCGGCACACATAATCTGCGGACGTTGGCCGTCATCGAAGCGATGATGGACGCGCACCGGTGCAGTCCTGAGACGGTCGAGTATCAGATGATTTACGGGATGGCGGAACCGTTTCAGCATGCGATGGTCATGCATGGCCGGCGCGTGCGATTGTATGCACCGGTCGGCCGGTTACTCCCGGGAATGGCCTACCTGGTCCGGCGATTATTGGAGAACACCTCGAACGAATCGTTTCTACGGAAAGAGTATGTGGAGTCACAATCGTTGGCGACCCTCTTCGCCCCACCGGTTGTCCCCGCTTCCACCTTGCCACACTCTAGAGAACGCAATTCGTTTGTCAACGAGCCGCACAGCGATTTTTCCCGGCAGGAAATCCGTACGGCGATGCAGACCGCAATCGACCGGGTACGAACCGAGCTGGGACGGACCTGGCCGGCAAGCATTCGAGGGAACCAGCTGACCGGCTCCCTGATGGCATCGCGTAATCCCGCGCGGTCTGATGAACTCGTCGCGACCGTTCAGGCGGCTTCACCAGCCGACGTCGCTGCCGCGGTAGGCACTGCCGTGACGGCAGGCGTGGCTTGGGGGAGACGTCCCGCAGCGGAACGGATCGCGGTACTGCGGCGTGCGGCTGGACTCATGCGCCAGCGCCGGTACGATCTGGCCGCCTGGGAAATCTTTGAAGTCGGCAAGTCCTGGCGAGAGGCCGACGCCGACGTGGCCGAAGCCATCGACTTTTTGGAGTTCTATGCTCAGCAGATGACACGTCTCAGTGAGCCGCTGCGACTCGGACAGTATCCAGGAGAACTCAATCAGCGATGGTATCGCCCGCGTGGGGTGGCTGCGGTCATCGCTCCATGGAACTTTCCGTTGGCGATTCCAGCCGGCATGATCAGTGCTGCCCTGGTGACCGGTAACTCTGTACTCTTCAAGCCCTCCGAGCGCGCATCCCTGTTAGGAGTTCTATTGACGGACCTGTTCCATGAAGCCGGCGTACCGGCCGACGTCTTGTATGGCCTCCCCGGCGGCCCTGAGATCGGACGGGCATTGTCCGAGCATCCGGAGATCGTCACAATCGCCTTCACCGGATCGAAAGATGTAGGCCTGGGGTTATGGGCTAGCGCAGCGACCATCCAGCCCGGTCAGACCATGGTGCGTCGGGTGATCGCGGAGATGGGCGGCAAAAACGCCATCATCATCGACGATACGGCCGATCTCGACGAAGCCATCGCCGGCGTGGTCGCCTCGTTCACGGGCTACGCGGGACAGAAGTGTTCGGCCTGTTCCCGCGCCATCGTATTGAACAGTGTCTATGACCAGTTTCTTGCACGGCTACGTGAGGCCGTGATGAGTCTGAGACTGGGTGATCCCTGCAATCCCGGCACACAAGTCGGTCCTGTAATTGATGATCGAGCCAAGCGGCGCATCGAGGAATTCATCGCACTGGGTATGGCGAGTCATCGGGTAATCGTTCGCCGGACCACGGAGGGACCGGGATCCTTCGTAGGCCCAACCGTATTCGCTGATGTCAGGCCGAACGATCGATTGGCGCAGGAGGAGATCTTTGGTCCGGTGCTAGTAGTTATGGACGCAACAACCATGGCCGAAGCGCTGGAGATGGCCAATATGACCAGATACGCCCTAACCGGCGGGATCTACTCACGCAGCCCCGCCAATCTCGCCATGGCCCGGGAGCAGTTCGATGTGGGGAACCTCTATGTGAACCGCCCCATCACCGGGGCACTCGTTGCTCGGCAACCCTTCGGGGGACACCGTTTATCAGGGGTCGGTGCAAAAGCCGGCGGGGAAGACTACTTAGCCCAATTCATGATCACCCACATCACAAGTGAGAATACTCTCCGCCGGGGATTCGAATCGACTTAGTGACCCTTGGCAGTTTTGATCTCGTACTCTTCCAGCTCTTCCGTGATCTCCGTCACCACGCCACGGTCTTCTTTGACGGCGGACAATTCCTGGCGCTCGGTGTATTTCACAAGGCCAACCCCTTTGGCAAACCACGCCGTCATCACATCGATGCCTGAGACCGTGCGCTTGCTGCCGGACAAGTGAATATGCATGTTCATGCGCGCTTCAACCTTGATCGCATCATGGAACGTGCCGGCTGGAACCGTGACAATATCTCGACTGATCACCTTGCTCCACCCCTGTGTGTCCACTGTTTCGTCCGTCCCATCACGATCCATATCGCTTCCGAAATCGAGCCCCGTTCGATCGAACTGTTGGAACGACGACGGCACTTTGAGGGGGAACCGAAAAATCTGATAGGGCGTAATCTGTTTTTCCAGTGGCGTGCCAGGCTCGGATCCGTAATAGACAATCCCGACTGCATCCCGACGATAAAAACTATCCGAGCCTCCATGATTGCCCGGGTTGGTGTCATGAAAAACGGTCACCATCACGCCATTGAGAGTCTTACTCCCCGAGACCGTGGACACATTCTCAAAAAATTTCCGTTCAATCGTCTGCAACGGCCCCTCGCTGATCTGACCGCGATAGGTCCACCGACTGCCGACCGTATCAGGAAAATACTCTTCGGACTTGGTAATCGAAAACGGCTCCTCCGCCCCACCGATCCCAGACCAGACCGAGAGACTCAATAACACACAAACTCCCACCCTCAAGACCAATCGCATAGCCACTCCAGGTTTCATCATTTCAGCGCACGACAGAAACGTGATTTTCACGGTACCATAGCTATCACAATAGCGGCAAGCCGATCAGTACTGCGCAGAGACAGATCTCATACTTGCCTTGCCCAGCCTCACGCCGCATAATCCTTACCAGATATGGAATATCGGACATCACCGATACCAACTGAAACAGATCAACGAGGGAAACAGGCAGGTCGTCCATCCGTCCTCGTCACTGGAGCCTCCGGAGGGATCGGGCGCGCGATCAGCCAGGCATTTGGACAGATCGGATGGTATGTGGGTGTCCATTACTATCAAAACAAATCCGCAGCCGACACGACATTGGATCGAGTCCGCAAGGTCGGGGGAACCGGTGAAGTCTACGCCGCAGATATTCGGGAGTCCGAGTCTGTGCGATGCATGTTCGATCAATTTTCCAGCGACACCCAGGGCCCCATCGCCATAGTCTGCAACGCCGGAATTGGACAGAGCGAGTTGCTCGTGCGCCATTCTGACAACATCTGGGACAATGTCATCGCTACGAATCTGACCGGCACGTTTCACTGTTTACGCGCCTGTGCTCCTGTCCTCCTCGCTCGTGGTGGAGGCTCCATCATGGTGATCGGCTCACACACCGGATTTCACGGTGCGAAGGGACAGAGCGCCTATGCGACTTCAAAGGCTGGCTTAATTGGGCTCGTTAAAACCGCTGCACGCGAGTGGGGTCCCCAGAATATTCGCGTGAATTTGGTATTACCGGGCTGGCAGAGGACCGACTTGACGGAGGGCATTTTTCCTGAAGACAGCGGGTGGCTAGACCATGACCTCCGCCGCCCCCCGGCAAGCGAGGAGATGGCCAGAACTGTCGTTCACTTGGCCCAGCTCAACGACATCTCAGGGCAGGTATGGAACTGCGACAGCAGACCTTTGTGAACAAAGGGCATATCGCTGATGGCTTATAGCAAGAGGAGAAGCAACATAGGCTGTTTCGAAACCATACGCTCTATGCTATACGCTATCAGCTCTTACCGATGAATCACGGCATCTTTATCACCGGAACTGATACGGGAGTCGGAAAGACTCTGGTCTCTGCTGCCCTCGCGCTTTATTTGAAGAAACAGGGGATCACGGTCGGCGTGATGAAACCGATTGAAACCGGGACCTCACCTTTAAGAGAAACCCGGTCCGATGCCGCACGGCTCCGATCCATCATTGAAAGTGACGAACCGCTGGGCGCCATTCGTCCCTATGCATTTGAACTGCCGGTTGCTCCGCTGGCTGCGGCACAAGAGGAAGGACAGGCCATCAACCTGGAGACAATCAAAAAGGTCTACCGACTCCTATCCACCCGATACGACTCCATGATTGTAGAAGGAGTGGGCGGGGTGCGCGTACCGATTACGCCAAAGAGCACCGTCGCGGATCTGATTAAATCGCTGCGTCTTCCGGCTATCGTGGTCGGGCGATCTGGGTTGGGCGGCATCAATCATGCGTTGCTGACTATTGAGGCACTGCGGCAGAGCAGAATTCCCATCCTCGCTCTGGTCCTCAACCAAACCGAATCGGCTCGATCCGCCGTCGCTCGCTTACAACAGCGGACCACGGTGGAGATCCTTCGCAAACTAGCAGGCGTCCCAGTGCTGGGCCCCCTTCCCTATGAGCCAGGCATGCCAGGACGATTCCGACCTGCCGTCCAACATTTGGCCAGGTCTGCAGCCATTACGAAGCTGGCACAATTGGTGAGGAGATCCGCGCGATAAAATCGCTGACCGTTTGCCGCACATCCGCTGCCTTGATGATTGCGGAGATCACCGCCACTCCGTTCACCCCTGCCCGCATCACGTTCTCGACCTGATCAAGCGTAATCCCCCCGATGGCAAAGATCGGAAGCGGCGTCAACGAGCGAATGCCTCTCAACCCGGCTAGCCCAACAACGGGATCGTGATCCGTCTTCGAACCCGGCTTGAAGATCGGGCCAAATCCGAGATAGTCAGGGCCAGCAGCCGTCGCCGCTAATATCTGTTGGTGATTATGCGTTGACAGACCGATCAGCTTGTGAGGCCCCATGACGGTTCGTGCGAGATGAAACGGTAGATCCCCCTGCCCGAGATGCACGCCATCCGCATCCACGGCCAACGCCAAGTCACACCGATCATTGACGATGAAGAGGACACCGAGTTCCTGAGCGACCTTCCTCAGTGCCAACGCCTCTGCATAGGCAACCTTCATCGAAGCCGTTTTGTTTCTGTATTGAAAATTCTTGGCACCAGCTGCGGCAGAAATCTTTAAGACATCCACGAGTGAACGATCGGGACAGATCGATGGATCAAGAATGACATAGAGCCCATCGTGTACCGATGTAGGTCGTCGTTTCTCATTTACCGACTTCGACATATCGTTACCGTTTGGAATGTTCCACTGCTTTCTGTTTGAGGATACGAAAGTGCGCTTCGAGTTCCTGCCGCATCGCAATCACGATAAGCCAGTCCGGCACAAAGGATTCGACTTCAACCTCGAGTTCAAAATCGGCGCGTGTCTGATTCCCCTCCCCCGTGGATTCCAGCTTCCAGACTCGATGGTACCGTTTGAAGTCCCCTCCTTTCAGGTCCGTAACGAGACTTCCGCTCGGCAAGACCCTCGACTCCGTGACTAACCGGCGTTCGCCTGGCATCAAGGGATGCTCAATTCGAAGATCGGTTGTGGCCACCCCGTCCTGGAGGCTGACGGCTGCCACATGCATCCGCATGTCAAAGAGATCCGGCCAATGAGGGTAATCGGTTAACAATCGCTGAACGACGATCGGTGGGGCTGGAATAACGACTTGTGCGGTCGCCCTCGTACCACCACCAGAAGCGGCAGCAACCTCAAGCACATCCATCGGTGCTGCAGCCATCCCCATACCATCGGTCACAATGAAGAGGAGCAGGCCGAACGCACCACCTGCGAGCAGGACCGAGGAGCAGGCTGTTCGTCTATCCCACAATCGCATCCAACAACCGTTGATGAATCTTGCGAACCCGTTCAAGTTGGCCTTTGGCTGGGAATCGTTCGTAAAAACCATCGGCTCGGAAATCCTTTATAAGCGTAGCCCAGGGCTTCACCAACTCAGCAAACGGTTGGTGTGACCGTTGTTCCTCCCAGGCGCTGATGAGTTTACGATCCACAATCAGGTCGTCCAGCACCCGGATCAACGCCTTGAGAGAAACGTCGCGTGTGAACATGTAGCGCTCATTCTGGCCCCAGATCTCACCCATCACATCCTTGACGCCCTTGAGGTAGTCCCGCACCAACGCATAGCACCGGTCAGCTTTCATATCCAAATGAGACTCGATCCAGCGTTTATGGGCTGTCACCACTTTTAATAGTTCGTTGAACACCTCGGACTGAAGAATCCATTTCTCCTGCCTACTCCGTCCTCCAAGGCGGTTGATTTTGTACTGGAGCGGCGAGTCAGACTCGCTGTAGAGCAGATTGACGACTTTCGCCGAGAACTTCTTTTCCGGACTCTCCCACGACACCTTCTCATACAGATCGACCAGATGTGATCGGTTGATGCGCGTATGAGTCGAGTTGATGATGACGAACATCTCCGTCGCAAAGTCGGCGCTCCGCCCGTCGAACAAGAGACAGGGCACTTCGACCTGCAGGCTCTGATCGGGATGTTTCTCGTGGAAAAAATGCAGTCCGGCAAGGCGATGTTGCCCATCGATGACCAGGTACTTTCCTTTTGGCTCGCTGAGGTGGCCGATCGACTCCGAACCGTCAACTTTTTGAAAACGAAGTGTTTCATCGGTAAAGAGCAGCACCGTACCGGGAATCATCGGTTGTGCCACGACGGTCTCATAAAAATTGACGATTTGCTTGATCTTCTGCCGATTCAGGACACGCTGAAACCCCTTTTCACTCCGCTCAATCCCTGCAATAAATTGTGCAACCTCATCATGTTCGGCAATCTTGGTCTGTGCGATTTCCTCGCCTTCAAAATAGTACCGGCTCGTGAAACGAACTTTTTCCAGCAAATCACCGGCGTTGTAGGCAATGAAATAAAACGTCCCTTCTTTTTGGGTGATTCGTGTCGCCAGCATAGGGCCTCCCTTGAGTAGGAACCGAAGCTGGTGGTGATTCTACGCGTGCCTCCGCATGGCCGCAAGACAAAGGACTGTGTCAGCCCACATTACTCATCACTCTTCTGCTACAATCGCCCATCCGCTGTTCCGACGCCGCTGCGCTCGGCGGGCTCGCCCCTCGGCCTTTCGACGTCCTGCACGAGGACGCCTCAAGGCCTCCGGGCTCCTCGCGCCGGTCTCACAACGCGGCTGGACAATTTCGCGACGAACAGTCATGAATAATGTGGGCTCGCATCATCAACCATGAGATCGAGACATAGCACACTCCTATCGCGTTCTGCTGTTCTACTGATGCTGCTGGTCAGTTCTCCCAACGCCCATACTCAAGAGATGGATGACGCAGGAGCCACCACCGAGTTGTCCTGCAGCTTCGCCATGGATAAAGATGAGACCGCACGCCCTTGTCAGGTTCCGTTCCCGGAAGGATGCCAGGTGGCCATGATACCGGGAACGACACAACCATGGACGACTATCTCCAAGGGCGGCCGGCTCCAGTGCCGATTCGATGAAAAGGAAACCAACTGGAAGACAAAGATTACCGGTACCTGCGGCCAATGCCAATCTGTTCATTGCTCGGTCAAATTCAGCGTTCGATTCATGTGTACTTCCGGGTAATCTGTCCACCTGTCCTCCATGTCTCTCACTAAGGTCATCAAACAAGAAGCGCGAGCCTTGGGTTTTGTTGCCGTCGGGATCGCGCCCGTCTCTGATGAGCAAGAGGCAGTCGGTCCTGGTGATGGGCAACCTCATCCGGTTCAATCACCATTTTCCCGGCGTCTCTACGACCGCCTGACGGAGTGGCTCCGGCAAGGACACCACGGAACCATGGCCTGGCTGGAACGGACACCGGAGAAACGTGCGGATCCCCGACAGGTCCTTCCTGGCTGCCGATCGATCATCTCTGTCGGCATGACTTACCTCACCGACCATCGTGCGAACGAACAGCCCGGCTATGGTCGCATCGCGCGGTATGCCTGGGGGAAGGACTACCACAAGATGATGAGCAACAAGCTCAAACAACTGGAAGCACGCATTTCCAGCCTTGTACCAGAGGCGCACACACGATCCTATGTGGACACCGGCCCTATAATGGAGAAAGCCTGGGCGGAACGGGCCGGTCTGGGCTGGATCGGAAAACACTCCAATCTCGTGTCATCCGACCATGGCTCATGGCTTTTGCTCGGAGAAGTGCTGACCACCTTGGAACTGTCAGTAGACGAGCCTGCTACCGATCTGTGCGGAAGCTGCACGCTGTGTATCCAAGCCTGTCCAACGAACGCGATCGTGCAACCCTATGTGGTTGACGCCACACGATGCATCTCCTATCTCACTATTGAACTCCGTGGAGACGGCAGCATGATTTCCCCTGACCTCCAGCAAGGCATGGGAAACAAAATATTCGGATGTGATGATTGCCTCGACGTATGCCCGTTCAACCTGCGCGCCGAGCCGACCCACGAGACTACATTTCAGCCCTCACCCGTCACCCTCGCCCCGAGTTTAGATGAGCTTTCTCGACTTGATGAACAGACCTTCACCACATTGTTTCAACAGAGCCCGATTCGGCGGGCAAAAATCCATGGGTTTCAACGAAACATCGCCATCGCACAGCACAATAAACCCCGGCCAACCTCGCTTCCTTCTTGATCGGAACTTTCAAGATAGATGCCCCCTTTTCCCTGAATGAGCCCACTATCGGATTGCGGCAGTCGATTCAGGTACCACGGGAAAATGCTGTGGCATGAATCGAATTGGATACAGGGTGTATCTTTTTAGATTCTCTCCCCGCCATTTTCCCTCCTCTGCCCTCACCGATCAACAATCGATACATCAAAAGGGCAGTCTCATCAAATGAGGTAAAAAACCATGGTTTTTTAGAATGATGGTTTGAACGCACACCACAGTGCCGTGCTGTTATGCCTATGGCACGCATCGTGCCTAGTGCGAATAGGAAGTTGTCAATTACCTAAGGTTCAGGTTGATGATGAGGCAGTCACACCTATGATCAGAGAAATTTCAAGAGGGACCAAAAGAAGCTATATGTATTGTACTTTCTCATCAGAATTTGATAGATAGTTGATCCGGCGACTGCTCGACGAGCGGGTGGGAGGGGAGTCAATTGACCATACTCGCTCACAGCGTTGCTCTCTGTGCCATAAAACCAAACTAAAGGGAGGCAATTATGCAGAGGTTTCGTGTGATCACAGCTACATTAGGACTTGCCGTCCTTCTGGGAGCCAGCGGATGTATTACGATGCCAGGGTCCGCAGGGGCCAAGGTCCATGAAGTCACGTTCACCGCGATGGAAACGGAAATCGTCGTTGACGGAAACGGGACGAAGTACAAGGCCTGGACCTTTAACGGACAGATGCCTGGACCAGTCGTGCGGGTCACCGAAGGCGACACGGTGAACTTCACCCTGATCGGCGATAAGAACAATTCCTTCCCGCATTCGATGGACTTTCATGCCGCTGAGCTCGACTTCTTGAAGAACTACCACAAGACCGTTTCAGCCGGCGAGACACACAAGTACTCCTTCGTGGCGAAGAAGCCCGGTGTGTTTTTCTATCACTGCGGTGCGAGCCCCATGATCCAACACGTCGCCCGTGGCATGTTCGGCGCCATCATTGTCGATCCGAAGGATGCCAATGCCTGGCCAAAGGCCGATCGTGAATTCGTCCTGGTCCAATCCGAGTTCTGGAAGAACCCGGACAATGTGCAGGCGATGTTTGATCGGAAGTGGGACAACACGATTTTCAACGGCGGAATCTTCAAGTACCATCCATTCTTCCCTGGCGGAGAGCCGTTGGAGGTCAAGGTCGGTGAACGCGTACGGATCTATTTCGTGAATGCCGGTCCGAACGAGTTCTCAGCACTCCATCCGATCGCTGAAATCTGGGACAATGTCTACGAGAGTGGCAACCCGGCGAACAACTTCAAGGGTGTTCAGACCTATGTGGTTGGTCCAGGCAGCGGTGCCACCTTCGATATGATCGTGGACAACCCAGGAGCCTATCCGGTTGTGACCCACTCCTTGACGGGAGCGCTGCGCGGTGCGATCGCCGTGGTGATCGCCAACCAGAATCCCAAGGACTATAAGGGTCAGTTGATGCCCAACACTCCCTGGAACCCGTAATGAATGAGCGGGGCACGGAGCTTTACGAGTCAATTCATTCTCACACAAAGGAGTAGATAATATGTCGTTGAGCAAGAAGATTATGGGTGTCGCAGTTGCCGTCGCAGCTGCGTGGACAATGACCAGCACCACGTCCTTTGCCGCAGAAGCCTCGCTCTATGAGCGGCTCGGCGGACAGGGTGCCATTCAAGCCGTGGTCACCAAGTTCATCGGGAACGTGGGTGGTGACAAGCGGATCAATGGCTATTTTGCCACCGCCGACCTCAAGAAGCTGAACAAGCTCCTGGTCGAACAGGTCTGTATGGCGACCGGTGGCCCCTGCAGCTACTCCGGTCGGGATATGAAGACCACGCACAAGGGAATGAAGGTCACCGACGCCGCTTTTGGCGCGCTGGTTGAGGACCTGGTCAGTGCATTGGACACCTTCAACGTGCCGGCAAAAGAAAAGGGTGAGCTCCTGGCCATCCTTGGGCCGATGAAGAGCGATATTGTCGAGGCCAAGTAACGACTGACAGTGCTCAACACTGCACTGGTCGTACGGTGGTGTTTCCCATCAGCCAGGACCTTCTGGTCCTGGCTGACGCGGTCCTCAAGCTGGTAGACCTACATCCTTCCGATCTCCGCCCTAACCAATTGCTCCGATATATGGGCACTGCCACTTAGGACATTGTCATGTTAAGATGTATCAATTTTCGTTCGCCCCTTACCACGCGGCGCGAGCAAGTAACCGTAACATTCCGTGGTATCACCAAGGAGGAATCATGAGCCGGAAGCGTGTGATTGTGACGTTGTGTAGTTTTATGGCCGTTGCCCTATGGAGTACGGCAGGATGGTCCGGCCCCGAGTCCGACCCTCTGAAGCCGCGTGTTCCAGATGCTGAGCGTGGGGAAGCAAGAAAACTGAAGAGCCCGATCACCGTAACCCCTGACGTGCTTGCCAAGGGCAAGGAACTCTATGAAGGCAAAGGCACCTGCGCAAATTGTCACGGTCAGAGTGGCGAGGGTGATGGTGCGGGAGGCATGCTGCTCACACCAGGTCCACGAAACCTTACGAATTGCAAATTTCACAAAAAGCGGAACGACGGGGAACTGTTCTGGGTCATCAAGAACGGAAGCCCTGGGACAGGCATGCCTGCCCTGCTCAAGGGTAACATCATCACCGAGGAAGAAGCCTGGACGATCATTGCGTACGAGCGAAGCTTCTGTAAGGATAAGGAATAACGGCTGAATGGATGTGAGTTGTAGGTCGACCGAGTCGGCCTACAGCTCCTGTTTTTCCTCGCCTCAACGCATTCCCCCATCCCTTCAGAATCTTACCACTACCCTCTATACAGCACGTAATCCCGCATGACACCTGCTCCGTCGATGTCCATTGAAATCCGCTTCGTGCTTTCCCCTTTTTTTCTGCCTAGCAAGGGGTGTAGGCTATACTAGGTATTGATGGTTCCAGAGGAGGCGCGCACTCCGATGAACCTTCAGAAAGCACTTCTCATCTCGAAGGATCCGCAACTCAGCCGGCTTGTCGAAGCGGCCCTCCCACAGTTCAGCGTTCAATCGGCATCAACCATCACAGAGGGGCTCTCATGCTGGTCTGAAACTTCTCCTCTATTGGTAATCAGCGAAGGAACTCCCCCTACTCTCGATCCGCTCTTCGACTATGCCAAACAGCTCCCTTCTGCTCCCCCTGTACTGGTGATTGGAGACCATCATTCCATTAAAGACGCCGTCGACATCATGCGAGCTGGTGCAGCGGATTACCTGACAAAACCCGTTTCCCCGGCTGATCTACAGGCTGCGATCAGCAGGATCATCCGACAGTCTCCTCCCGTGACTTCTACGGCACCACAAGATCCCTTCGCCGCTATAGTCAGCATCTCACCGCAGATGAACTTGATGAAGCATCTGGCCCGAGAAGTGGCCGTGACCGATGCAACCGTCCTTATCACAGGAGAAAGTGGAACCGGAAAGGAGTTATTCGCAGAAGCCATCCATACCTCAAGCCTCAGAGCCCGTGGCCCGCTGGTAGCCTTGAATTGCGCCGGAATTCCTGAACAACTTTTGGAAGCGGAGTTGTTCGGCTATGAGCCAGGTGCATTTACTGACGCGAAGCGTGCCAAACCTGGTCGATTCCAATTGGCAGAGGGTGGCACGCTCTTTCTCGACGAGATCGGAGAAATGAGCCAGACCGCTCAAGCCAAGCTGCTCCGTGTCCTGGAAAACCGCACCGTTGATCCTCTCGGTGATACCCAGAGCCACAAAGTCAATATCCGAATCCTCGCTGCAACCAACGAGGATCTGCTCGCCCACATTAAGTCGGGTCGCTTCCGCCTCGATCTCTATTATCGATTGAACGTGTATCAACTCCGCATCCCCCCGCTCCGCGAACGGCCTGAAGATATCGAGCCGATTCTCTTAATTTTTTTAGAGCGAGCCCGAAAAGAACGGGGATGCCGTGTGAAGGCTATCACCCCATCCGCACTCTCGATCCTCAGAAGCCACACGTGGCCTGGTAATGTCCGAGAACTGCACAATGTCGTTGAGTGGCTCACCATCACTTGCAAAGAGGAGGTGATCCAACCGCATCATCTCCCATCGTCTGTGATCGCTCACCCGACGGCCGATTATGGTCCCGAACCCAAGTCATCGCTATTAGCCTTTGGACTGTCATTTCAAGAGATGGAAAAGAAGCTACTTGAGGAAGCGTTACACAAAGCATCGGGGAATGTTTCGGAAGCCAGCCGCCTCCTCAAGATGACCCGCAACACACTCCGTTACCGGATGGCGAAACATCACCTTTCGTAATCATCTGTTGGAGCAATCAATTATGATGGTCTTGTGGAACCATCCACTCGGTGGCTGGGATAAGCCTTGAAGAATCTGGGGCAACGCGAAAAAGGCGAACACGAACGCTCCCGATTCGTCGTTGCGTTCCGAATGTGAGCGAAAACCCTGCACCAGTCTCTTGCTCACGAAATCGCTCAATCTTTTCAACCAGCGAGTTTCTACTCACATGCCGGCCTACCTGCATGAGTGTTTCCGTCAGCATCGCGGCAGCTCCCTGTGCCATTCGGGAAAATCCGAAATTGTGCACCTGGTGTTGCCCTACCAGCTTCTGCAGTTCATCACGGTCATATTCCGTTGGTGGATCAAGTGCAGCTGCTAGAAAGACTTTGGAGTTCAATCGAGGTGGAGCGGATAAGGCTTTCTGTCCAACCATCCCGACAGGCGCCAACAGCATGGGTGAGAGGTTCAGACGATCCAACGCTTTGGCAAGCACCAGAAAGTCGTCTCCGTCACCGACAAAGATGATTCCATCAACCTGCTCCTGTTTCAGCCGTTGGACAAGCCCAGCTCCAGCGAGTGCCCCACGTTCGTACTCATACTCACCAACAAACTCGATCGCTTGACGTCTGATTTGTGTAAAGACCGGTCTGAGGACCGTCGTTTTTTTGGGCTCGACGATTGCGACCCGAGGACGGGCCTGACGAGTCAATGAACGAGACTGCGATATCAGAAAATCCAACAGCACTCTGTATTGGATATCGAAACCAGACAGCATGTAAAAGACGTACGGGTTAGGAGGATCAGAAATCTGGGGGGACAGGGCCAAGGGACCTATCGAGGGGACTTGCGTTCGCTCCAGCAAACTATGCGCCTTCGATGTATCACCCGACTCAAAACTTCCAACGAGCGCAAAGACCTGTTTCGCCTTGATCAGCCGCTCAGTTGCAGCTTCCTGTGAAACCTCCTGCCCAGAGTCTTCAACGACCAACCTAATCTGTCTCCCGTAGATTCCTCCCCGCTCGTTCACGTTGCGGAGGTAGCCGTCCAGAACTGATTGGGCATCCTGTCCTATTGAAGCCAAGGGCCCAGAGAGCGGAAGAGCAGCCCCAACAGTGATTGTGGTTGCCGTCACACCTGGATCTGTGTCGTCATCGGTGCCGATTTTGTTCAGATACGCAACAACTGCAATTGCCTGACGATCAGTGAGGTGATAGCGCGGCATACCGGAATGAAGCGACTCGCCTACGGCATCGATTCCCTGTGTGATTGCACGAGCCAGGGTCTGGTCTGTATAGGCCACACGTAACTGCCCAGTCTGGCGCGACTCATGCGAGCCTCGTAAAAACGGTGGGGTGAGCGGAGGCACGCGTAGTCCTCCCTCTTCCGTTCCCTTCCCTTCTATACCGTGACATTGGATACATCGGAACAGCGTGGCGGAGAGCTCACCATCAACCCCGGCGAAACTTACGAACAATTCCAATCCTGACTCGGCACGACCTTGATGATAGATGCTCCGCCCCAGACGTTCTACCGGGGTGAGTGGATCCTGCCACGCCCCACTCTCTCCTGACAGCGCAATCGTGATTACCAGAGAGAAGAGAAGAAGAACGGGAAGGGAGGGAGACTTGATCAGCATCCGATTAACGATGTGCCATCGACCCATTCACTGAGTCAATGAGGTCCATGACCATCGGGACAGAGGCAAGACCATAGTGCCTTGCCCATTGCCCACTGACATCATTCCCTACCAGAATCAGAGAAGGATGATCAGACAGTTGCGGCCCTGCTGCATTGAAGGCGGACAGGACACGAGTAATATCGGGATAGGAACCAGTGAGAAAATACCAGCCGGGTGCTGCACCAAATCGTTGGGCAACAGCCTTTAACTGAGCTGGCCGATCAGTCACTGGATCAAGACTAATGGAGAGCAAACTGACTGGACGATGCGATCCGGCCTGCAGCTTCTGCTGCACTGCGCCGAAGAGGCCCGTCATGGCTGGGCAACTGGTTTTGCAGGAAGTATAGAGGAAGGTAATCGCAACCGTATTCCCCTTGATGAGATCAGAATACAACCGATGGGTACTACCATTTTGATCAATCACCTCAATATCGGGAATCACCGGCGCTGTGGTGTCCGCGAACGCAGCAATAGCCCCTCCATTCAGCATCCAACAACTAAGGACTACTCTGAGTAGACGAGTCATGACCTCTTCAATGGCGCAGCCCTTCCTCCCGCTGCATCTGTTTCTCTGAGTATGGTGTAGCCGAAACCACCTGCTGGACTACAGCCGTCCCCTGCGCATAGCGTAGATGACCAGATACCGTCTGCACCATGACTCGATATTCCCCTGCATGCGGAAAGGACTGCATAACGGTATAGCGTCCTGGTTCCACTTCACGGGCATGGTGCCGTTGCTGCCAGGATCCTGGAGGCTCGAAGACCAAGACTTGTACATCTCGCAGCCCTGAAATTGGTTGCTTGGTCTGTGCATCGATAAGCGTGAACGTTAAGGCAGTTGGAATCTTCGTCAGGATCGGTTCGGTTCCAAAGTCCGTCCGCACGAGCGGCGGCTTGGGAGCAGCTGCTGTAGAAACTCCTGACGTCGATTCCCCCACAACAGCCTGAAAGCAATGCATCATCCGTGGCCGATCGATCAAGAGCGGCACATCGTATCGCCCTGCTTTTGTAAACGTCACCGGGGCCCGATAGACACCTGGAGCCACTTCCTTCAAACTTCGATCAAGCACCAGGATCCCGCGAGGTATTCGCTTATAATTCGAGAACGTCCCCATCGGTGCCATCATGCCCTCTTGATAAAAATAGAGGGTTTGGTCCGGCGCATTTGCGACGAGCACCGCATTGCCTTCAGGCGCAGGCACGATCATGTCGGCAATCCCAAGCTGGTCAGGCACCGAGCTTGGAGCATGTTGTCCAGCTTGGATGTCGACTGGAGCCGGTTTGCCCTTACGAAGATCCGCCAGATCGATCAACGAGAACTTTTCAGATTCGATTCCACGCACATACGCATACCGTTCAGTGAAGGTCACCTGATCGGGATCCTTGACGACTGCCGTGGAGCCGATGATCCCATTCGTGGCTGTATCGACAATCGAGATTTTGTTTTCAAGTTGATTCACAACCACTGCAAAGCGACCGGTCGGTTCAAAGCGCAGGGCTACAACACCAGGTTGAGTGGAAATCGTTGATACCTGACTGTGCGCCGCGGGATCAATCACCGTCATCACGCTGTCATTTAATGACCCAACGTAAAACCGCTTGGCTGCATTTCCATAGCTAAGCGCCACCGGTGTCCTTCCTACAGCAATTGTTGCCCTCACGGATATCGTCCGCAGATCGATCAGCGACACAGTATTGGACATACCATTCGCGACCGCAAGATAGGCACTATCTTCGCTGAAAGCCAACGCATGCGGACCTTCCCCGACTACTATTGTTTTTGTGACGGAATGCGTTTCGGGATCAAGCGCTACCACCTGAGCTGTGCCGTCCAGCCCTACCCAGATAGCACGTCCGTTTGGTTGGAGGACCAAGCGAGTGGGACGCGAACCAGCTCCGGTTGCAATCGTAGTAATCAGCCGATAGGTCGTCGTATCAATGACGGCAATGGCACCCTCGTCGGAAAGCGTCACATACAGAAATCGCCCATCTTTGGTTAGAAGCCAATCCGTCCCGATACCAGGCAACGAGATAATATGTTCCAGTTTGGTGGGACTAAATGCGACATGGGGGTTGATGAAGGTGATCGTTTTGTCATGATTTAGGGTCACAATCGCATAACTATTGAGATCCACATCCGGCCGACTTCCAAATTGTCCGCTCGCCATGCTCCGAATTTTATCGGTACAAGTCCGCTCACCGGCCACCGTCTCCGAGAGCCTCGCATTCATCCAAGCTTTGGGGCGTCCAAGCAATAATGGCTGCCCAGTTCGAGCATCGCGCAGTGAAAATTGCGCCAACGCTGTTTCCCCGACCTGTGCCTCCTGATGTCCCTTGTTGGTTTCGACAGGTCGCAAAGAGAATTCGATCCGTACTCCGTCTTGCTCGAACTGTTGGACCTGTTCCACCACCGTCGAGTGCGAAGTAACCACATCGCGCGATGGCGCAATCTTCGGCTGCGACAAGGGATCGGCTAAGACCTGGCTCGTCAATAGAACTCCGCTGATCCAAAGCCCAATCACTGGCAAATACACCGCGCCAGACATCATCGACGTAATGGACAGGGTCCGATCACGGAATCGACCTTTTGGTCTTTTGGAGAGCACAACCACTCTTGGAATCGCCATCTATCTTGTGATCCCCCCAGCGCTCCTTTTGCCAATCAAATAAGTGATAGGCAGGCGACGTATTTTCTTCCACACGGAAAATTCCCCACAGACCTCCGCTGAACATGAAGCCTTCCTGTGTGCGATACAAGTAATCACCATGCACCGCACAGTCGCCTCCCGCACTGGCCATGATGTTGATGGCTCGACCTGGCCCAATCCCACCTGTTGATCCGACGCGTGTAGGACTAAATTGATTCCACCCCATTGTTCTGGAATGATCAATCCAAGGGCTCAGGCTCCAATCATGGCCAAACAGAGTAAAGCCGTGCTGTCGTGGGTGCCCACCCGGATGCACGACACGCAATCGCACTTGCTCACCGGCTTTCGCAGTAAAGATGGGAGTTTCAGGGTCACAATACTTCCCACTCGCAAAGTCAGCCTGGCAGCGGAAATGCGAGACCGTAGAGCTCAAGACATTAGACCAATCGAACTGATTCATGGTCTCTGGTTCATCCGCTGGGCTCGCTCCAAACCTTGCCCACAGTGGCTCAGTGCGATAGTTGAATGCCTTTTGACCAGAATCCTCTGAGTCGTCTCCATGCCGAAGATTGGGCATCGGTTGACCATATTGCTGCAGACTCAGATTGTCCTGATACAGCAGCACCATCTCCTTGAATCGGTAGAGTGCGCCCGAATCATCAGATGGCAGCTTGCGATCAAGTCTTCCTGACAACAGCGCGGTAGCTTTTGATGCCCAGGCATCATCCAACGGGCAGACCCGTTTGGGGGAGTACTTGCCGTGGCGTCCTGCAACCGACTCCGGTTTCCAATACACGACATCCGCTTGGGCTTTGCTCTGCGCGTCTCCGTCACGCCACTGCGAACATTGCGGCTCTACGATGAGCGCACCAATGGCACCATGTGACGCATGCTTAATGACATCGCCCATATCCTGTAACGGGATGGCACCAAATTCGTGCGGTATCCCCTCAATTCGATTCTTTTTTCCCTCTCCGGCTGAAATGATCTCTCCCGCATACCAGAGATAGGTCTTCGTATCACCCGGCTTAACGGTAGAATCTTCATTGAGTCCGACATGGGCACCGTCACTCTTTTGCAGGTTGTAGTCGACCAACTGTGGATGCAACCCCACGCGGTGAGAGCTCCGAACCTGATTAAAATACAGGCCGGGCGTGATGGGAGGAACCATGTTAAAGCTCCATGTCTTCGGAACGTTGACTCCATCCTGATAGTTTTCGGGCTTGATCCGATTCGTGAGAGCCACATTGATGCAGTCTCCCGCACGCGCCCGGAGTATCAGCGGTTCCGGACGTTGAGTACCATTTCGCAATCCAGCCACATCTGAAGCCTGGACGAAAAGAATGGCCTCAGGGTCAGCAATCCCGAAGTGCTCGTTGTAGACGAGTTTCTTACTGGGAAGAAGATCCTTTGCCAACCAGGCCTCGACCTCAAAGTTCCGCACGAACCCCTGTTGGTCCTCGCTCCGACAGAAGGCTTCCAAGGCATCACTGGGAGCGTTCTGCGTGAATCCGCGTTGGGATCGAGTTGCCTTGTCCTCATCATTGACCTCGAGCCGCTCACTATCCAACACCTCGTCGAGGCTTTGCTTCACGAACGCCGACGCCAACACATCATGCGTCTTTTCCGTATTGCCAGGAAGACGTGCCAATGCCGGAGCATTCTCCGTCCGGGGGAACACACGCATCAGCCCCCACTGCCCGTCCCAAAGATTGTCAACTGCGTTCGAGGTGTAAAGGTGGTCAACTTGAGCACGCCCCTTTGAATCCTCCCCGAACGGCATGAATTCGACCACACGGTCGTTGAACTCAAAATGTTCAGAAATCCCGATATGCTGTGCACCGACATATCCGGTATTGAGAGAGTCGGGCTGTGCCAGCCATTTCGAACCATGCAAGGTAAAGACATGCTGTTCTTCTTGGGCACCCTGAATCAAGCGAATCTGGACATGGTCCCCTTCATACGCTCGGAGTAACGGTGTGGATGGATCACCGGGATGTCGCCCCTGATCATAGTTTTCGGTAAACAAGCATTTCTCCGTTGGTGATCGTTTTTTCTTCGGCTCATAAATATCGCACCATGTATCAAGACCATGTGCCTGATCTTGCTTGGAATGAACATTTGAGCTGAATACATTGGCCAGATCACTACGAAGGTCGGTGTCAGGCAGCTGAAAATACTGCCGCTTGTCCTTGTCCTGACTGGCAATACGGAGTGGAATCGGTTCATTTCGATAGTTGATGAGCTGAGTACCTGGATCCTTGGTAGAAATCCCCTCCGGCATGGGAATTCGACCAGGGACAACCGGCATCCCCAACCCACCTTCGATTTGACTTGGTGGATTGATCGGTTGATTCTCTTTGTCATACACAATCGCAAAATCGGCAAACGCAAGATTAAACTCCCGTCCAGTCCGCTCGTAATCAATCGTGCCCTTAGAATCAAGCGCGTCACTACAAACCGATCCATCCTTCTCTGGCGTGACACAGGCCTTCCCGCGTGTTCGCACAACAATGTTCGCGGCATAGGATGTTGGACCACCATCATGTCGCTTATCGACAATTTTGGGGTTCCCATCTTTATCCGTCCCGCCCATCAATCGACCGTCTGGGAAATACCACTTGGAGTTCCGCGGCTCGATAACGAGCGCCGCATAAAATCCATGATGCTGGTGCGAACTGGGCCCAAAGTGATCGTGCGTAAAGACTGTACGCATGGTACGGTCTTTTGTCTTCCTATCACCAGGTTTCCCATTCAGAATCGGATCGGCCCACCACCGCTGGATTGTCGTTTGAGCCCCACACCAAGGATGATTCATCGAATCGTTATCTTTCCCTCCCATATCTTGGCAATAACCCCGTCGATCTCCCGCTAATGCCCCATCAGCAGTGGCACCTAACTCTCCCTTGCGAAGAAAGATGGGATGGGTCCGAGGAATCAGTCGCTTCCCCGGATTCGCTTTATTGTGCGCAGCAATTCTCTCACGCACTTCATCAGCGGCCAACGTCCCATCCTCATAATTCCATCCATTGCCCGACCCATCAGAGGATGTCACATCGAACTTGACCAGGTGAATATGTTGTCCAATCACATCAGTGGGGGAGTAGACTTGAAAATCGTCCAAATTGAGATTGCTGGGGATCAAATTCGTGGCATAGAACTCCACGCATTCACCAGACTGTGCCCGGAAAAACAACGGTTCAGTTGGACGTGAACCATTCAGTGTCTCCCGCACATCTTCTTCCAACACTGGGAAGCGTGCCTGTGGATCATGCCACCCTGATTTATTCACGGTCATATCCATTTGGAGATAGACGGCTCGGTATCTGCGGACCATGACATCTCTGACGGTTCCATTCTCATCAATCCATTCCTTTGGACATGGATTCGAAAAAGGCGCTCCGGGCTTGCCCTGCCCCCTTTCATCCTTCGAAACGTTACCTCCTCCATTGACGCGGAAAAGCACGCGGGCACCGTTTTCATTATCACAGGGGCCATCAGGCAGGCAGCTGGGATAACCCGGTGCCTCCCAATTGTAGGGAGTATGGCTCCAGCCTGAAGCACCTGGTTCTACGGCCTGCCGACCATGAACCGTGTCTTTCCCCGCGTGAAACTTCATGGCCACCACTTCGTGGGCATCGCCGCCGCTCGGAATCTTTTTCACTGTGGCCGTGTCCAACTCACGCGCTAGTTGAATAAGACCGGGATCACTATTTCGAGACCACAATTCACTCGCAATTTTGGCCGATTGCTTCCGTCCCACCTCGTATAGATCGTGCCCTGACAATGAAGATGGTTCGCGCATTTCCTTTGGTCCATGGGCATCCCCCTTATCGCGAACGGTTGCGTCGGTAATAATGTGCCGGCGCAAGGTACCTGGGTCATCCGACCCGTCCAAGTCTAGTGGCGGTTGCGGAGGACGATGCCCCTTCTTGCCTGCGATATAAAATGGATAGCCCGGAAACTTTTTTGTCGGCATCGGTGGCATAGCTGTCCGGGGGAGCGGAACAACCGCAGGATTCGGCGTGCCATCCGTAATTTCATAGTCCGGCAACCTCCGCTCGTTGCCCCCACCTTCAAAGACATCATGGGTTCGCCACAGTTCCCACATGCCTTGCGCAAAGTGTGGATAGAGATGACAGTGAAAGATAGAATCCCCCGGGCCTAAGTTCCGATTTCCAGATCCGCCGTAATGCACCTCATACGAGAACGCAGTCCCAGGTGAGATAGTCTGCGAATCGAGATAGTGCGACGTGGGATCATGCTTATCTTCCACCCACTGGTGGGCATGGAGATGGAACACATGTGTCTCCTTCGGACCCGCATGCATATTGCGAAAGCGGATCGGATCCCCGAGGTATGAATGGTGGACATTGGACGGATCGTCCGGGTATTTGGCTTTCATCTTGTAAAGAGGTCGCTGCTCGAGTTTCCCATTGCGCCCCTTAACAGTTGCTTGTCCGACTTGGATAAGCCCTCCGTCCTCATTCTTTTCATAACCGACCACCATTGCGGGATCGCCATTGACCCATGAGGTCAGAAAAAACTCTTCGAGTTTACATTCACCACAATCCCGTCCGGGGCCAATTTGTTTCTTATTTGCGACTACCATTGCCCCGAGACCTGACGCACCATAATTAATCCCCATCCCATCACGGAGTGAACTCAACGGAGAATTTTCTTCTCTGATGTCATCGAATGCCTGAACAGCCGTCACCTCATCGTGGAAAATCACCGTAAACTCCCGATAAGGTTTACCACAGGCGTTCCCCTCGCCCATTTGTTCGCATCCATTCTCTCGATCAATGTCGATGACTGCATTAAGGTCAGAATGGATGAGCTCGCCGCCGGTCTTGCACAAGCCGGTGCGTTGATCATTGAGTGCATTCTCACCGCTGCATTGCAGCATATTGAGGATTGGAGCCTTCCTGGCAATTTCAGCTTCCGACGGTTCCGCAGCACCCTGAGATTGATATGGCGCCTCATAGTTGATGATCGGCTGGGTATACCTCGTTTTGGCGATCGTCGCAGCACTAAGCTGGCTTTCCGTCACCTGGGAGCGATACCACTTGGCCCCCTTGGGTTGCACATTGACGGCGCCGAACAGTCCCAGCCCAAGCTGGCCGCCATCACCCTCGCCTCCGGCTGGCGCCCCCATGGAATAAAAGAAATAGGTCCCTTCCTTCTTGGCATACCAGGTGTAGGTTCTGGTCTCGCCGGGTGCCGCCAGCGCACAGAGATCCTTCCCCAAATCCTCTAAATTGGACGAGCACTTTCCAATCCCACCCTTCCACCCATTTCTCCCGACATTGGCACCTTGAGAATCAATCGAATCAACAAGGCTCAGACCGTTTACATGTATCGAAGCATGCCGAGTTGCGGGCTCATCGCTGTCGGCTAAAGCAATAACTGGTTTCTCGGGATGAGTCAGCCGCCGTTCAGGATCGATCATCGACTCATGTTCATCCACCATCGGGTCTAACAGATTGGTAAACGTGACTCGTAGACAATCCCCTTCATTTGCCCGTAAGACCAAAGGACGAGGCCGCTTGTCTGACCGAAGCTTGATATGCCCGACTAGGTAGCGATCAAGCCCCTCCTTTCTTGACGGAATTGCGATCGCTGGTTCTTCTTCAGCATCGAGATCACCGTTCAACAACTCTGGCCCATTTTGCTCAGGAGCATCTTGTCGTTTGACTTTTCGCATGACAGATCGTTCTTTGTCCGAAGACCGATCGCTGGCTAATCCATCGCGCCACTTCTTCAGCTTCTGAATACGAGGATCCTTGTCCGGATCTCCGGAGGTGACTGTTCCAATTTCACTTCTTAAGGAAGAGATAACCTCGTCTAACCCTTCGCGGTCGATCACGACATCTCGCCGCAATGCATACATAAGACCTGCCGGATTAAACGACCCGAACCTGTTGTAGTAGTACACCTGATCCAGAGACACTACATCAGCCGTAATGAGTCGTTCGCAAGTTGCTTTAACGACCACTTGGGACTGAGGCGGCTTGTGTCCCGCACAGCCAACCCCCAGAACGGCAAAAAGAAACATGATCGTGAGCTTGCCCCCCAACCCTATCGCTCGAAGTGTGTGGTCGCTGCCTGGGTTCCTGCTGGACGTAACAGACAAGGCAGAGAATGTTTCCTGTCCTGCTTGGGTGAGTCGTGCGCGCATGGTCGTAGTCTCCACAATAGTCACGGTTCGTGATCAGGCACGATTATTCCGTGCATGAAAAAGTCGGCGATGCCGATCCTGGCCAAGGATCAAGCCGCTTAATATCTGGCAGATCAGGCGGAATCGCCCATCCATTAATCAAGAACGCAAGGCATTGGAAGTTCAATGCCGGTTGCTCCCTGCCCTGTACACCGGTCGGCTCAGGAAAGATATATTCGCCAACAGGTGCCACATAGATACCAGGGACTAATCCATGGGCGGCTTTGGGAGCCTCAGGGACTTCGCTTCCATCGGGTAACGGATTTGGATCGTCAATACCCACCATGAGTTCCCGAGGCGCACCTTTCAGATTTCCATTGATGTCGAACAGAGCCGCAGCCGTTAGTGGTGGCACATAGCGAAACCTTCCGAATACAGCTTGCACTTTTTCCGTGCTATGTAGAAGGCGAACCTTGGGTGCTCCATTACGCGCCACATCAACCGCATAGACACTCACCCGTCGACTCGGATCAGTGCTAAATCCCTCAATCTTGAGACGATCCTGACACTCGGCTGCCGCTGCACAGGTAGTGGTTGGACCTCTTGTCCCCAGCAATGATTCCTCCAAAGTGACATAGGCGGGCTTTGAACCAGGCTTTGTATAGATCCCGATATCAGCCACTAACGTATGCACTGACACATAAACTCCGGCGGTATCTCGCGCAAGTGTGCCGGCAAACGTAATGTGATCGCCTACTCGTAATGGTGCCTGCTTGCGTGAATCACATGCCGGACACGGCGGAATCGTGTTATTGCCGAACCTGATCGGCGGCACGAGTGGATCGGCTCCCATCACGAACGTATTGTCCGATGGTCGATTGAAAGCTGGGCATTCCGGGTCTGCCGTAGCCCGCGGAACACACATGGGATACCCCGTGAGTGCGTGTACGGTGGGATTACCTTGATCGACGGTAAAGCGCGGATCGGGGAAACGGGAGTTCGGATTATCTGCGCAGGTTGGGCCTGGTAACCCCGGAGCGCACACATCCGGCGGGTCAGGATTCCTCTTCCCATAGCGGCCATCGCCCGAGAATGGGTCGGACGCATCCAACGCCGGATCATTGAGGCGGACCCGCGTATCCCCTGGACCGCAGGTTGTAGCGGTCGAGCTTCCTCCCACACAAATCATCCCTGTACCGACGTCGATCTCGTGAATGTATCCAACGCTCGAGTTTAAGGACTGCTGAGAGATACTGACTAACCCGGCACGATACTCATCTCCAACCACATTACCGTCCACGGTGACTTCAAAAGCTGCAAGTGGAGGAAACTTGTCATTGAGCGAAAGACCCGATTCGTTGTACTTCTTAGAAACACCCTGTGCATTTTCAAACAACTGCTGGGCCGTGAAATACGCTGCCGGCAATTGAATCACTAAGTTTCTCGGAATGGTCACCTGAATCCCATTCACCGTAAGTTTGGCAGCAGAAAACGTATCCCCGGGAGTATCTAGCGAAAAGCTTTGAATATGCCCGACCAACTGAAATGGCGTGACAGTCTGAGCCCCTGCCGGCGAAATCATGCTGGTTGCCACCAAGGCTCCCACTGCTCCTACGAATTGAATAAACCTCTGCCGACTCATGGGTTCCCCCTTCGCGTTAGGTCGTCACAAGAGATGTCTTTGGGTTTTCTATACTCTTGGTCCCCAGGATTGGGTGTCTCAGACTCATGTGAGCCCGCAGTTCTATACCTATAAGTAGATGCCTGACAAGTGTTCATACGTGCATGACAGAGAACCATGCAAACTCAATACCATAGCAAGCTGCCGGTATGAGAAGGATCATACTCGGTCGTTCTAGCGGCCAGAGAAAGGTTCAGGAGGAAGAAAATGTGTGCGCAGTGAGATACGCGGTGAATCGAAAAAGATACAGAGGGGTGAATCTAAATAGATACGTATGGGGTTCAGTGGTGCCCTGCTTCCGACCTGCTGCCTATCGCAGCTTCGCCACTGTCACGCCATCGCCGCCTTCGGCACGATCGCCGGGACGAAACTCCGTCACATATGGTGATGATTTCAAATACTCTCGCAGAGCGGACTTGAGTCGACCGGTGCCATGGCCATGAATGACACGAAGAAACGGCGCACCATCCAGCGTCGCTCGATCCAACGCCGCCACGACCTGATCCAACGCCTCATCCACGGCTTGACCTCGCACATCCACGACGGTCTGTTCGTCTAAGCCCAGTCCGGCATTTGTGGTACTTCGATGAAGGGACTGTGTTGCGGCAGTCGGTTGAGGTAGCCCCTCGTGTGGTTCACTGGCGATCCCGACGAGATTCGAAACGGTAGCAAGGATCTCCCCTTCTCCCACTTTGACACGAACGCGTTTCTTCCCTTGTGGAATTTCGAGCAAGATTCCGGTCATGCCCAAACCCGTAATTTCTACCGTATCGCCGACGGCAAGCCGTTCAAGCGGGATCGGCTCACTCGGCGGTGCAAGCTCCTGCCTGGTCTTCGTCTCTAACTCACGCAATCGCTCTTTCGTCTCCTTCACCTTGATAAGCTTCTGTTCGCGTTTCAGGGAGTCGACCGTCGCTTGAACCTCGGCCCGAGCCCGTTGAAATTGCTCGCCGAGCTTCTTCTTGAGCCCCCGTCGAGCTTCCTGCTCGGCAGCTTCCAGTCGCATCCGGAGCGCCTGAGCTTCGCGAGCCGCTTGTTCAGCTTCTTGCCTGGCTCGATGGGTCTGTTCCCGATCCTCGACAAGCTGGCGCTGCTTGCGCTGCAAGTCAGCCATCAATTCATCAAGCCGTTGGTTCTGGCGATGTAGGCGCTTTCTCGCCTCATTCACGAGGCCCTCATCCATGCCCAGGCGCACGGCAATCTCCAAGGCAGACGAACCACCTGGAATGCCCATGAACAGTCGGTAGGTCGGCGCCAGCTGTTCGACGTCGAATTCAACACTGGCATTCCCGAACCCACCGGTCGTTTGCGCGAGCTCTTTGAGAGCCCCGTAATGCGTGGTGACCACGACTTTCATATTGAGTTCCTCCAAGCGACAGAGCAGCGCCTCTGCTAATGCAGCCCCTTCTTGGGGATCAGTCGATGTCACCGGCTCATCGAGCAATACCAACGAGCGCGGTGGACCGAGCGCGTCGGTCGCCGAAGGCGTAGCACGTTCAGAAAGGAGCCGAATCATCTGAGTCATATGCGCCGAAAAACTAGAAAGATCCCGACTTAAGTCCTGGGCATCTCCAATATCGGCATAGAGATCGGTAAAGAGGGCCATCTCCGACTCTGGCGCACAGGGAAGATGCAACCCGGCGCGAACCATGAGGGCAAAGAGCCCGACGATCTTGAGCGTCACCGTCTTCCCACCCGTATTCGGTCCCGAGATGACCAGCACCCGAACCGTTTCATCCAACTCAATATCGTTGGCGACGACCTGATCCTTTGCAAGCAGCAAGAGCGGATGCCGGGCCTGCTTGAGAATGACACGGCCCGACTCATTCAAGCTCACTGGGTGACATTTCAGCCGACGACTCATCTCGGCCCTGGCCTTGATGACATCACATTGAGCCAGTACCTCGATCCCCTGATTGATCATATCCACCTTGGAGGCGACGACAGCACTCAGCTCCCGTAAGATCCGCTGTACCTCCCGTTCAATCTCCAAATCCGCTACCTTGATCGAATTGTTCAATTCGACCAACTCCCGTGGCTCCAGAAAAACGGTTGCTCCGCTCGCGGACACATCGTGAACGATCCCTGGAATTCGCCCCCTCATATCCGCCTTAACCGGTACGACATAGCGTCCTTCCCGCTGAGCAAAATACGACTCTTGCAACACCTCTTCATATCGCCGCGACTGGAGAATCCGATCGAGATGGCCACGCATCTCCTGCTTCAATCCCTGCGCGTGATGTGTCAGACGCCGCAACTCCGGAGAGGCCGTCTCTTTCATGGCTCCATCCGGCTGGATAGCTGCCTCAATTACACGCAGCACTCCCTGCAGAGCCCTTATGGCACGAAGCGGCTCCAAGACCTGCGCCAGCCGTTGAGTCTCGCCTTTGTGAGATTCTGCGTAGCGTTCCAGCTCAGCGAGCATGGCCAGCACGATGGCACAGTCCCTCAACTCACCAGCTTCCAGCACTCCACCTTTAGATGCCCGATTGACTGGCTCACGAATATCGGGAAAGCCTAACGCCGGGACCGGATCGCTCCCTTCGAGCCACGCCAGCATTTCACTGGTCTCTTCTTGGCGATGATGAGCATCCGTCAGTTCGCTGGCCAATGAGAGTGATTGGCATCGAGCACGCCCGATCGCCGACTGCGCCTGGAGGGAGAGAAACTCGAGCACACGCGGCCACTCCAACGCTTGCGTGGCTTGGTCAAATAAGGTTTGGCTCATCGATCAGGTCACCCTTCAATGAACAGACCTCCGAACTCTAGCCTTCCAGAAGAACCGGACGCAACTCCTGGAGCTGCAAAAGACTCCGAAGCCCGCATATTGTTACATCATTTTTGCCAGACCCACCGCATCCTTCTATCTTGACAACAAGCAGAAGGCATCGATACTATCCGGTTTTGTGCTGTACCACCTGTCTGTTCTCAATCAACACATTTGCCTGTAGAGGAATACACCATGGCCATTCGTATCGGAATCAATGGATTTGGACGTATCGGGCGCAACGTGATGCGCGCCTCAATGGGGGACAAGGAACTACAAATCGTCGCGATCAACGATCTCACGGACGCCAAAACGCTCGCCTATCTTCTCAAGTACGATTCGGTCCATGGCACGTTGCCGGCTACGGTCGACGCCAAAGATGATCAGATCCTCGTCGACGGAAACCCGATCAAAGTGCTGGCTGTCAAAGATCCCAAAGAACTGCCCTGGAAGGCATTAGATATTGACGTGGTGATCGAGTCAACCGGTCGTTTTACCGACCGTGAAGCAGCAGGCAAACACCTGTCCGCCGGAGCCAAACATGTGATTATTTCGGCTCCGGCCAAAGATCCCGACGTGACCATCGTTCTTGGCGTGAACGACGAAAAGTTTGACCCCAAGTCACACCACATCGTCTCCAATGCCTCCTGCACGACCAACTGCCTTGCCCCGGTCGCCAAAGTCTTGTTGGAAAATTTCGGGATCAAGCACGGTATTATGACCACCATCCATTCCTATACCAACGACCAGCAACTCTTGGATCTGCCCCATAAAGATTTGCGCCGAGCCCGTGCGGCAGGCATGTCGATGATCCCGACCAGCACTGGAGCCGCCAAAGCTCTCCACCTCGTCATCCCGGAACTGAAGGGCAAGTTGGATGGGCTGGCGATTCGAGTCCCGACACCGAACGTATCGCTGGTCGACCTGACGGTAGAAACTGAAAAGGATTGCGACATCGCCGCTGTGAATGCCGCATTCAAGAAAGCCGCAGATGGGCCCCTCAAGGGAATTCTCAAGTATTCAGAAGATCCGATCGTCTCAATCGACCAAAAAGGTGATTCTCATTCTGCAACCGTCGATGCCCCATTGACCAATGTCGTGGACAAGCGCCTGGTCAAGGTCACGGCCTGGTACGACAACGAATGGGGATATTCCTGCCGCGTTCGTGACCTCGTCAAGGTCCTGGCTGGAAAATCAACGACGAAGTAACTGACTGCCTCCGGGATGGTCGAGCCGGCTCCATCGCTCATCTCGTCCCGATTGTTTGACTATTGAGTGAACCTATACCAAGGAGCTTTCCGTGAACTTGCACAAGAAGACGATCGATGATGTGCAACTTCGTGGCAAACGGGTCATTATTCGAGCGGATTTCAACGTCCCCCTAGACGAGTCGTTGCAGATTACCGACGACACCCGCATTCGTTCGACGTTGCCCACGATCAATCGCGTCGTTGATGAGGGCGCCAAAGTCATTCTCTGTTCACACCTCGGCAGACCGAAGGGAACGTTCGAACCAAAATACAGCCTCGCCCCTGTCGCCAAGCGTTTGGGGCGATTGCTCGGGAAAGAAGTCCTCTTCGCTCCGGATTGCATGGGACCGGCCGTCGAGAAACTGGTCGCCAAGATGAAGGACGGGGACGTGCTCTTACTCGAAAACCTCCGGTTTCATACCGGCGAAGAGAAAAACGACGATGGCTTCGCAAAGGCCCTGGCCTCGCTGGGAGACGTGTTTATCAATGACGCCTTTGGAGCCGCGCACCGCGCCCACGCCTCGACGGTCGGCATTACGAAATACATTAAAGATGCCGCGGCGGGCGCACTGCTCAAGAAGGAGATCGAGTACCTCGAGGGAGCCGTCGCCAATCCCGTACGACCGTTTGCCGCCATTCTCGGTGGAGCCAAAGTGTCCGGGAAAATCGGAGTCATTGAGAATCTCGGCAAGAAAGTCGACAAGGTCATCATCGGTGGCGGCATGGCGTTTACCTTCTTGAAGGCCAAAGGCATGGAGATCGGTAACTCGCTCTGCGAAATGGACATGCTGGATTTTGCACGAGGCATCGAAGACCATGCCCTCTCGCGTGGGGTCAAGTTTTATCTCCCTGTCGACTGTGTGGTCGCAGCCAGCCGGGAAGTCGGTGCAGAAACCAAGATTGTCCCCGTCCAGGAGATTCCGAAAGGATGGTATGCCCTGGATATTGGACCGGCTTCCGTCAAACTCTTCAATGAGGCGGTCCAAAACGCCAAAACAATTCTATGGAACGGACCAATGGGTGTCTTTGAAATCGACGCCTATGCGAGGGGGACCTTAGCCATGGCCCACGCCATCGCCGATGCGTACGCCCTGACGATCGTCGGTGGCGGTGAAACAGCGCTCGCTGTTCATCGAGCCGGCGTGTCAGAGAATATGTCATTTATCTCGACCGGTGGTGGCGCAGCGCTGGAACTGCTTGAAGGCAAAACATTACCAGGCCTTGCGGCATTGCCTGATCGTCAGAACTGACGACGGGTTCTCAGGACAATCTCACTCTCAGGACATTCTGTGCGTACACGGCTCATTGTTGGCAATTGGAAGATGAACAAGACCGCATCCGAAGCGGCCACGTTTGTCGATGAACTGAGGCAGCACCTTTCGAAGGTTCCCTCGGATGTAGAACTGGTTGTTGCTCCTCCGTTTACGGCATTGGAATCGGTCGGGAGGGTCTTAGGCTCAGAATCTTTCATCCAGCTCGGGGCGCAAAATCTGTTTTGGGAACCAAAAGGAGCCTACACCGGAGAGATCTCCGCCCCCATGCTGAAGGACCTCGGTTGTCGCCACGTGATTCTTGGCCATTCTGAACGGCGCACGCTCTTTGGTGAACGGGGTGACAGGATTCGCAAAAAACTTCAGGCAGCCTTTGCACATGGGATCCGCCCGATCCTCTGCATCGGTGAGTCACTCGAGCAGCGAGAAGCCGGCTCAACCGACGACGTACTCGCTCAGCAGCTCCACGAGAGCTTGGCTGGATTTTCCAGCGAGACCCTGGAAAGTCTCACGGTCGCTTATGAACCGATATGGGCGATCGGTACCGGCCGATCGGCAACCACTGAGCAAGCCGTTGCAGCGCATCAGACAATCCGAGCTGTTCTTTCCGCCACCGCCTCTCCCGTCATCGCTGAACGGACGAGGATTCTGTATGGTGGCAGCGTGACCACACAGAATATCGCCTCACTCTTGTCGTCGGAGCAGGTGGATGGCGCACTGATCGGAGGCGCTTGTCTAGAGGTGAGCTCCTTTGCTACAATCATCAGTCTTGCTTCTACTACTCGATCAATCGGAGTCTGAACGTTCATGTTATACACGCTAATCGTGGTCGTCCACGTGTTCATCTGTTTTCTTATGATCGGAGCGATTCTCCTCCAGTCTGGGAAAGGGGCGGAGATCGGGGCCGCCTTTGGTGGGTCCAGTCAGACTGTGTTCGGAAGCCGTGGCCCGGCTAACTTTCTGAGTAAGCTGACCGTGTTCGTTGCTGCCATTTTTATGGTGACGTCACTCAGCCTGGCCATCTTGGCAAAACAACGGAATGTCTCCTCGACGGTCATTGATCTCGACCACAAGAGCGAGCCGACAACTGCGCCGGCCGCACCGCCTGCGCAGCCATCGGGTGAGTCCCACTCTTCCCCAACCGAGTCTTCCTCAACTGGCCACTAATCGATCACTGAAACGACTTTAGTCATCGGACGAACTTATCGCTGCCGGTGAGGAGCGAACGCTCCTCACCGGCAGCGATGGCTACAAGCCGCGACGATGTCTAGATCTTAGTCAGCCAGGATTGGTGGGAGGAGTCCTCACCACGCACGATCGAGAAGAAGGTGTCTTGGAGCGCGCGCGTAATCGGCCCGGGTGTCCCGGTACCGATACGGCGATTGTCAATCTCCCTGACCGGAGTCAGTTCAGCCGCCGTCCCTGTCACAAACACTTCATCGGCAATGTACATTTCATCACGCGTAAACCGTTCTTCGATGACCGTGATGTTCCGCTCTTGCGCCAATTGAATGACGGAATTTCTCGTGATTCCTTCCAGCACTGAGGTCAACGGCGTCGTCTTGAGAACACCGCGGCGGATGATGAACACGTTCTCCCCGGTTCCTTCGGCGACATAGCCCTCCGGATCGAGAAGAATCGCCTCGTCGTATCCATCAGCCTTCGCTTGCCGTTTGGCAAGAATAGAGTTCACGTAATAGCCGGAGATCTTGCCTCTGGTCATGGACACATTCACATGGTGTCGCGTAAAGGAAGACACGCAAGCGCGCATCCCATTGGCAAGGGCCTCATCTCCCAAATAGGCCCCCCACTTCCACGCAGCGATGGCCACCCGAATCGGGTTGTCCCCCGGATGCACCCCCATCGCCCCATACCCGATGAAAACCAAGGGGCGGATGTAACAGGCATCCAGTCGATTTACACGAACCGTTTCCACGATGGCCTCGGTCATCTGCTTCTTATCGTACGGCATGACCATCATGCTGATGTGTGCCGAATCGAACAATCGATCGACATGTTCCTGCAGTCGAAAGATAGCGGATCCTGACTTGCCTTTGTAACAACGCACGCCTTCGAACGCCGCCAGGCCATAGTGTAACGAGTGGGTGAGGACATGGACGTTCGCCTCTCCCCAAGGCACGAACTTCCCGTCCATCCAGATTTTTTCAACCGGCTCCAACATAGTGGGTGCGCGCTCCAGCGACGGATCGTGAGGATATTGCTTTGATTCGAGTGAGGGACTATAGCGTGCAGCCGGCCTCGGGTCAAGCAACCGGGGCGAGAACATATGCCGTCATGAGGTCGATGCTTAGGACGAGGCACAATAGGCGCGAAGGCGAGCACTCAGAAACGTAGCGACTCGATCTTCTCCATCCGGACTCATTGTCATGATTTTGGCTCCGAACAGCAGGCCGCGAACCCACCGAACCACGACACGTTGGATTTCCACCGGCCCGTCCTTATCTGGGAGAGAGAGACGCACAATGAGTTCCATCCCCGGTACGACTTGATGATCCCCGAGCACACGAAACCCGTTTCGACAGAGGTTCATGACGGTCCCCTTTCCGAGGAAGTCACCACCCATGTAGTAGGCTTCACACCGAACGGGAATCCGGTGATATGTACGAATCACAAACTTGCCGGTAGGCGCCATGCTTTCATCACTCTCTTGGAATGGAATGACGATCACCACCACATCAACGACGGCGATGTGGTGTGGCGCAAGAATACGTGGCGGCTTGGAGGTGATCCTAGCCCACAAAAGAGGGGGCGGTGAATCATCACGAATTCAAGCGGGGCGCTCCCGATGGCTTGACACTTCTCACACTCACATGTTAAATGAACCGTTCCTCAAGACTGGAGAAGAGATATGTACGCGATTGTTGAGACAGGTGGTAAGCAATATCGGGTAGAAGCAGGAGCGACGATTCAAGTTGAAAGCCTGCCTGGTGATATCGGCGCACAAGTGGAACTCGATCAGGTCCGTCTCGTGCACGGTGACACTACATTCCTCATCGGGCAACCTCTCGTGGCGGGAGCCAAGGTCACAGCTGAAATTGTGCGCCAGGGACGGACTCGATCGATTACCGTCTTCAAGAAGAAACGCCGCAAGAACTACCGACGTACTCGTGGGCACCGGCAAGGATTCACCAAGCTCCTGATTACCGGTATTGCAACGGCATAAATTCGAGTAGGAAGGACAGACCATGGCAACAAACAAAGGTGGCGGATCATCACGTAACGGTCGTGACAGTAACCCCCAGTATTTGGGAGTGAAGGCGTATGGTGGTGAGACGGTCACGGCTGGGAGCATTATCGTCCGCCAGCGTGGGACCAAGTTCTTTCCGGGCTTCAATGTGGATCTGGGAAGGGACCATACCCTGTTCGCCAAAACAACCGGTGTAGTCAAGTTTGAAGGTGGACGCGGCAGACGAAGAGTCAGTGTGTATCCGAGCTCCGCGAAGTCTTAACCTTCCCCTTTCTACTCTCTCCTTCCCAAGCAGGGCAGACATAGGTTCTCCCTGCTTCTTCGCCTCATGGTCGGGTATACTTTTCCATCTCCTCACGATGGTTCGGCTGTAGGAAACTAGCACCCCATGTTTGTCGACGAAGTACGCGTGACAGTACGAGCTGGTCGAGGCGGAAACGGCATCTGCAGCTTTCGAAGAGAGATGTTTGTCCCTCGTGGGGGACCGGATGGCGGTGACGGCGGTCATGGCGGCGATGTCATCATGACGGCCTCGCATCGGCTGACAACCCTGCTCGACCTCCGATATCAGAACCACTACGAGGCGCAAGACGGGAAACCCGGCGGTGGGTCCAACTGTACCGGACGGTCAGGTGACGACGTTACGATCGGAGTACCAGTCGGAACCATCGTCTACGACGACGAGTCGACAAACATCCTCGCGGATTTCACCGAGGACGGCCAAACTGCCGTGATCGCCCAAGGCGGGCGCGGCGGAAAGGGCAACAGCAACTTCGCCACTTCCGTCAATCGTGTACCAACCAAGTGCACACCAGGGAGTCCTGGTGAAGAGCGGACATTACGACTCGAACTCAAGTTATTGGCCGATGTCGGTCTTGTTGGATTTCCCAACGCAGGAAAGTCGACCCTCATCTCTGCCATTTCTGCGGCTCGTCCGAAAATTGCCGACTACCCCTTCACCACGTTGGTTCCTAATCTTGGCGTCGTCCGATGGGGATCCGACCGCAGCTTTGTGGTAGCCGATATCCCTGGCTTGATCGAAGGAGCGCATGAAGGAAAAGGTCTGGGCGTACAGTTTCTGCGCCATATCGAGCGGACCGCGTTTTTACTCCACTTGATCGATATCTCAGAATGGGCCACCGACGATCCACGACACAGCTTTGAGACCCTCCGGCAAGAACTGGCCGCCTATGACCAGGGGCTGACCGCCCGCCCCTTTGCCGTCGTCCCAACCAAAATTGATGTCGTTGGGGCCGGTGAACGGCTGGAACAAATTCAAGTCTATTGCCGGGACCGAGGATATCCTTGCTTCCCGATCTCAGCCGCCACAAATACGGGGCTGGATCAGTTGATCCGCTATGTCGGGAAACAGGTCGATCTGTTACGGATGCTGCCATGCGAGACACAGTCCTAACGCAGGCCACGCGGATCGTCATCAAAATCGGCAGTAGCCTGATCGCATCACGCGCGGAAGGGCTACGCCCGGATAGAATTGAGCGGTTGGCCGACGAGATCGCGACGCTCAAGAAGCAGGGACGAGAGATCCTGATCGTCTCCTCGGGCGCCATCGTCTCCGGCATCAAAAAACTGCAGCTGAAAGAATACCCCAAAAATCTTCCGGTCAAGCAGGCCGCGGCAGCCGTGGGGCAAAGTCGCCTGATGTGGGCGTATGAAAAGGCCTTCAAGCGTCTCTCGATCCAGGTGGCGCAGATTCTCCTCACTCACCAGGATCTTGAAGACCGTCGCCGCTTCCTCAACGCCCGCCATACCCTTTCCACTCTGATTGATTTTGGCATCATCCCGATTATCAATGAAAACGATACTGTCGCCGTGGATGAGATCAGAGTCGGTGACAACGATACCCTGGCCAGCGAAGTGGCTCACTTAGCGGATGCGGACCTCTTGGTGATTTTGTCCGATGTCGATGGACTCTATACGGAAGATCCTCGGAAGAATCCTTCAGCGACCCTGATTCCATTCATCCCAGCTATCACCGACGACATTGAGCGATTGGCCGGCGTGTCCAGTACCTTCGAAGGCACAGGGGGCATGGCCACCAAGCTCCGGGCGGCCAAGAAGGTCGGCCAATACGGAGTCTCTACATTGATTCTCAATGGAGAACGAGCCGGGCTCCTCGCCTCAGCCCTGACCACAGGAACCGGCGGAAGTCTGTTTCTGGCCAGGGAACGTCGCCTGAACAGCCGAAAACATTGGATCGCGTTCACGCTTCGCCCGCGTGGGCAGATTCACCTCGACCAAGGGGCCGTCGATGCGCTCGCTCAACGGGGGAAAAGTCTGCTCGCCTCCGGTATTCGTGAGGTCATCGGACCATTCGAAGCGGGCGATCCGGTGAGCTGCTTCGATCCAGAGGGAAAGGAGTTTGCCAAAGGCCTGGTAAACGTGTCATCGGAGCTCTTAGCCCGGATGAAAGGCCTCAAGACAACCGTCATTCAGGAACAGTTCGGTCCCCAAGAATATGAGGAAGTCATTCACCGCGACAATCTTGTCATCCTCTAGCAGAATGCTGAAAAAGTCCTCCAGCGGCGTTCTCGCCTCACTCAGACGCTCAACGTACCGAAGCGTACGCCTCGCCCCTTCGTTCGCTGCGGCCTTGCTGGACGGCCTTGTTGAGCATTCTGGGGTGTTGCGTGCCACGGTTCTTTCTCGCATCGTAGAACGGCGTGCGAAGCCGAAACCGATTTTTTCAGCAAACTGCTAGCGCTGAGTCCTCAGTCCTGAGTCCTGAGTTATGAATGTTTCAAATTCTCAGCAGTCACCCCTCACCCCTGACCCCTTACGCTTGAATGGTAACCGTCTCGGCCTTCTCGGTGGCAGCTTCAATCCCATTCACAACGGCCATCTCGCGATCGCCCATCACGTGTATGAACGTCTGCAACTCTCTCGGGTCCTCTTTATTCCAACCGGAGACCCACCCCACAAGCAGAGCGGATCACTGGCCCCCGCACAGACTCGCCTGAAAATGGTCGAGCTAGCCATTGCTGACACCCCTTTCTTTGAAGTATCCGCCATTGAGATCAATCGAGGTGGTAGGTCGTACTCGATCGACACCGTCCATGAAGTCCGATCCCAATATGGTCCATCATGGAACCTATTCTTTATCATTGGCTTAGATGCCTTTCTTGAGTTCTCTACCTGGAGAGCCCCTGAAGAACTTTTACGGCTCTGTCATTTTGTGGTCGTCACCCGTCCGGGACACTCATTCCAATCCCTCAGCAAGATGCCCCTACTGTCCAACCTGGATGTACAGGCCCTGCGGCAATTAGATCACGGTACCTTAGACCAGATGGAGATCGCCGTCCCTGGTGCATCCGGTCTCACCTGTTTATCGCTTCCTCCCTGTCTCATCTCTGCCTCGGAGATCAGGAGGAGGGTGAAATGCGGCCTCCCGCTGGCAAATATGTTGCCCCCCCCGGTAGAATCTTATATACTTCAGACTAGCCTTTATTTAGGAGGACTCTAATCGCACGCACATCTAAGGCCACAGCCCTCGCCGTCGCCAAGGCGATGCTCGACAAGAAGGCCCTTGATGTTCAAGTCCTCCATGTCGCCCCGCTGA
>NZ_JBLFBO010000058.1:0-12937 GCF_047338595.1 Nitrospira sp. BLG_1 | reverse complement strand
GGGAAGGCGGCAAGACGGTCGGCTCTGGCGTCGTGACGGAAATCTTGGCCTGAAGTTGAGCGCTGTCGGCTGACAGCTAAGGAGAGTTGCGATGCGCGAGATTATCGACATGGCTTGTACGCTCTGCAAGCAGCGGAATTACTCGACCATGAAGAATAAGAAGAACGATCCGGATCGGTTGGAGCGAAACAAGTTCTGCAAATTCTGTCGGAAGCATGTGCCTCATAAAGAGGTGAAATAGTGTGCTGAGAGTTGAGTGCTCAGTGCTGAGTTCGGGTGATTTTCTGTGATGCCTCAGCGCTCATGGCTCAACACTGAGTGTAGGGGCATGGTGTCAATGGCAGCACATCGGTCTCCAAAACCGAGAGTCTAGGTTCAAATCCTAGTGCCCCTGCCAAGCTCAGCGTGCTTCAGTTGCCGTCTATAGGGGTGATGGAGCGGACTTGTGGGTGGTGTTGAGGGGCTAGAGGGTTTGCAGTAGGGCTTGGTAATTTTGGCGAGTGATTGGCAGGTTTGTAGGGCGGTGGTGCGGTAAAGCTCGGAGTAACTGATGTTCAAGCGAATGACAGAATCGATTCGGTTGTTTGTGACGGACGTGCGGACCGAGATGAAGAAAGTCTCGTTTCCGAGTCGTGCGGAAACGATCGGCTCAACGACCGTCGTTATTGTATTCTGTATCCTGATGTCGGTCTACCTATCCGTCATTGACTCATTCCTCTCCTGGTTGGTTGGGAAGCTCATTTGAATCAGCCGAAAAGAGGGGCAGCAGCATTTCATCGAAGGCCTGAGGGTGGTGCATGACAAAGAACTGGTACGTCATACATACGTACGCGGGTTTTGAGGGGCGTGTGAAAACCAGCCTCATGGAGCGTGCGAGTCAAATGGGGCTTGTGGAGAAGGTCGGGCAGGTGCTTGTTCCGACTGAAGACGTGATTGAGATAAAGGATGGGAAGCGGCGGACATCTCGTCGGAAATTCTTCCCGGGATATGTTCTGGTGGAGCTGGAGTCTCCGTTGGCGGATGAGACGCTTCAGATGATCAAGGAGACTCCCAAAGTAACGGGATTTGTCGGCGGCGGAGTTGTGCCAACGCCGCTTAGCGAGGAGGAGGTCGAGTCCCTGCTCAAACAAGTTGATGCGGGTCAAGCGGAACCGCGTGAGCAGGTCAAATTCATCAAGAGTGATAATGTCCGTATTATCGATGGTCCGTTTCTGGGGTTCAATGGCGTGGTGGACGAAGTTGATCAGGATCATAGCCGATTGAAGGTCATGGTCAGCATCTTCGGCCGGTCGACCCCGGTTGAATTGGGATTTCTGCAGGTTGAACGGATTTAATGCAGCGGTCAGCGGTTAGCCGTCGGCTCTCAGCTTAGGCTGAAGGCTGAAAGCTCAAGACTGAAAGCTCGGGAGAAGAGACATGGCAAAAGAGGTATCAGCGCAGATTAAGTTGCAAATCCCGGCCGGCAAGGCCAATCCAGCGCCTCCGGTGGGCCCGTCGCTTGGCCAGCATGGCGTCAACATTATGGAGTTTTGCAAACAGTTCAATGCCAAGACTCAGAAGGAGGGGGACAGCATCATCCCCGTGGTCATCACGGTCTATAAAGATCGTACATTCAGCTTCATCATGAAGACGCCTCCGGCTTCGGATCTGCTGAAGAAGGCCGCCGGAGTCATTAAGGGCTCTGGTGTCCCGCAGAAGGACAAAGTGGGGAAAATCACCAGGCAGCAGCTGAACGAGATCGCGCGCAAGAAAATGGGTGATCTGAATGCCGCCGATGTGGAGGGGGCAGCCAGAATTATTGAAGGAACTGCGCGCAGCATGGGTGTTGTGATTCAGGGTTAATTTTCGAGACCGAAGGAGCGGCAGGCTATGGGAAAGAAGATGAATGCAGCGCTCAAGAATGTTGAGCCGCGTGTCTACGGATTGCGCGAGGCGGTTGAGACAGTGAAGCGCTCGGCGTTTGCGAAGTTCGATGAGTCGGTCGATCTGGCGCTTCGGCTCGGGATCGATCCCAAGCGCTCGGATCAGCTTGTTCGAGGAACGGCAGCGCTTCCTCATGGGACGGGGAAGAAGGTTCGGGTGCTGGTCTTTGCCAAGGGCGAAAAGGAGCAGGAGGCGAGACAGGCGGGAGCCGACTATGTGGGTTCCGATGATTTGATGGAGAAAATCAAGGGCGGGTGGATGGAGTTCGATTGCGCCATTTCTACTCCTGACCTCATGGCGTCTGTCGGAAAACTCGGGAAGGTGCTCGGACCTCGAGGGCTGATGCCGAATCCCAAAACGGGAACGGTGACATTCGAAGTCGGGAAGGCTGTTGCCGATATTCGGAAGGGACGGGTTGAATTCAAGGTTGAAAAGGCCGGTATTGTACATGTGTTGGTCGGGAAAGTGTCCTTTGATCCGGCGAAGCTCTACGACAATGCGTCGGCCATCCTTGAATCCGTTATTAAGGCAAAACCTGCGTCCTGCAAGGGGCGCTATCTTAAGAGCGCTACGATTACGAGCACGATGGGACCGGGAGTGAAGTTGGATACCATCGCACTGACGAAGCAGTGGAGCTAGATGGAGGACGTCGGTCGTCGGTGGTCGGTCGGGAAGACCCGGTAGGTCCTGATTGATCAGCGGTGGATGGCGAATCCTTGGAGAAGGAGAGCGATGAAGAAGGAAGAAAAGGTTACGACAGTGGCGGCATTGGCCGAAAAGTTCGGTCGCGCCAGGTTGGCTATCTTGACGGAATGCGTCGGTCTTCCTGTCAATGAGGTCACGGAGTTACGCAAGCAACTTCGAGGGGTCAAGGCCGAATACCGAATCGTGAAGAATACGCTCGCGGCTCGTGCTGCCGAGGGCACCGCGCTGATTGGGCTCAAGGAGCATCTCAAGGGACCGACCGGCGTCGTCATTGGGTATGATGATCCCGTGTTGCCGACCAAGGTGTTGAGGGATTTTATCGGAGCGGAAAAGCGCGAAGAGAAGATTAAAATGACGGCCGGTGTGCTGGAAGGCAAACTTCTTCAGCCGGCTGATCTCGTGGCCGTCGCGAGGCTGCCCAAGAAAGAAGTGCTCATTGCGATGTTGCTCTCGGCCATGCAAGGGCCGATTCGTGGCGTTGTGTATACATTGAGTGCGGTGTTGTCAAAATTTGTCAGAGTCATTGCAGCCATTCAGGATAAACGGAAAGGAGAAGGGGAAATGCCAGCTACAGAAGGAAAATTGTCGCAAGAGGAATTGATCAAGGCGATCGAGGGTATGAGCGTGCTCGATTTAGCCGAGCTTGTCAAGGGGTTGGAAACGAGATTCGGCGTCACGGCGGCGGCACCGGTTGCAGTGGCGGCGGCACCGGCTGCAGGGGGCGGAGCGGCAGCACCAGCTGAAGAGAAAACCGCATTCGATGTCATTCTTGCGTCCGCACCGGCGGACAAGAAAATTCAGGTCATTAAGGTGGTCCGCGAGCTTACCAATCTCGGATTGAAGGAAGCGAAGGATCTGGTTGAAGGCGCTCCGAAGCCGGTCAAGACGGGAGTGGCTAAGGAAGAAGCGGATACGATGAAGAAAAAGCTCGAAGAAAGCGGTGCAAAGGTCGAAGTGAAGTAGGGCTGTCATTCGTCATAGTCACTGGTCATTGTGCATGGGCGGCAGGTTGATTGCGGGAGGCCTGTTTGTGCATCTCATGACCGGTGGCTGCTGTTCACCGCCAACCAGTGTGGAGGAGTAGGAATGTCCGAAACGACTCTGCAGGAGTTCGTCGAGCGGAAAGATTTTTCACGCATTCGAACCAATATCGATATTCCAGACCTGATCGAAATTCAGAAGCGCTCCTACGAGGAGTTTCTGCAATTTGAGGTCGAGCCGGATCGCCGGAAGGATTATGGATTACAGGCGGCGTTGGCCAGCGTGTTTCCGATTCCAGACTATAACAACACGGCCGTACTCGAATTTTCAAGTTACACCTTGGGTGCGCCGAAGTACGATGAGCGCGAGTGTCTCGAGCAGGGGATGACGTTTGCGGTTCCGTTGAAGCTGCGTGTCCGCTTGGTGGTATTCGATAAGGAAGATAAAGGACCTCGTAAGAAGGTGCTCGATGTGCGGGAGCAAGAGGTCTATGTCGGCGAATTGCCACTGATGACCGAACGCGGAACCTTTATCGTGAATGGAACCGAACGAGTCGTCGTCAGTCAGCTTCATCGGTCGCCTGGTGCATCCTTTACCCACGATAAGGGCCGCACGCATGCGAGCGGCAAAGTGTTGTACTCGGCGCGTATTATCCCCTATCGAGGCTCATGGCTCGATTTTGAGTTTGATGCCAGGGATATTCTTTATGTTCGGATCGATCGTCGGCGGAAAATGCCCACCACGATTTTGTTGAAAGCCTTTGGGTTTTCGAGTGACGATCTGCTCAAAATGTACTACCCCGTGGAGGAAATTCGGGTCTCCAAGGGCAAGATGTTCCGCAAGTTGGATGCGGAGATTCATCATGGACTTCGTTGTTCTGCCGAGGTCACCGACAAGAATAGCAAAGAGCCGTTGGTGCGGGAGGGGGCTCGGCTGACCAAGGGGATGATCGCCAAGCTCAAGGCAGCAGGAGTGAAAGAGATTCCTATGCTTCCCGGCGAGTTGGTGGGCCGAGCCATTCTTACGGAGTTAGTCGACTCAAAGAAGAACAAGCTGGCAGAGAAAAATCAGCGGTTGACCCCCGAGATCGTCGAGCAAATCGTCGAGAGCGATGTTGAAGAGTTTAAGGTGATCTATCTCGACATGGCTACAGCCACGCCGGTCATTCTCGATACGTTGGAGATGGAGAAGATCGCTTCAAAAGAGGAGGCGATGGTGGAGATCTACCGTCGCCTACGTCCGGGAGAGACTCCGTCAGTCGATACTGCGCGGGCCTTGTTCGATAATCTTTTTCTGAACTCTAAGCGGTACGATCTTTCGCCAGTAGGTCGCCTCAAGCTCAATAAGAAGCTTGGATTGGATTTGCCGCTCGAGCAGCGAACGCTCACCGCGCAAGATATTGTTGAAGTCATTCGGTATCTCGTGAATTTGAAGATCGGCAAGGGGGAAATCGACGACATCGATCACTTGGGGAATCGTCGAGTACGATCCGTCGGGGAATTGCTCGAAAATCAGTTCCGGCTGGGTCTCGTTCGGATGGAGCGCAGTATCAAGGAGCGGATGAATCTCCTTGATATGGAAACGGTACTTCCGCACGACCTGATCAACGCCAAGCCGGTGGTTGCAGCGGTCAAGGAATTCTTCAGCAGTAGCCAGTTGTCTCAATTTATGGACCAAACCAACCCTCTGGCGGAAATCACGCATAAACGTCGTCTATCCGCGCTTGGCCCCGGTGGGTTGACCAGAGAACGCGCTGGCTTCGAGGTTCGAGACGTGCATCCGTCCCACTATAGCCGTATCTGTCCGATTGAAACACCGGAAGGCCCAAATATCGGGTTGATTACGTCGTTGGCCACGTATGCACGGATTAACCAATTTGGATTCATCGAGGCACCCTACCGGAAGGTTGTAAAAGGGCGTGTGACGGATGAAATCGAGTTTCTCTCGGCGATCGAGGGCGACAAATACATCATCGCTCAGGCAAACTCGAAGCTGGATGGGACCGGTAAATTGGTATCAGAAACGGTATCTTGCCGTCATGGCGGAGACTTTGTCTTAGCCACGCCGGATAAAATTGATTATATGGACGTATCGCCGAAGCAAGTGGTGAGTGTCGCAACGGCGCTCGTCCCGTTTTTAGAGCACGACGATGCCAACCGCGCGCTGATGGGATCCAACATGCAGCGGCAGGCTGTTCCGTTGGTCACGTCCGAATCTCCGCTGGTTGGGACGGGGATGGAGGCTGTGGTTGCCAGAGACTCCGGATATGTGATCCAAGCTCGGCGTCCCGGTGTTGTGGAGAGTGTCGATGCGACCCGTATTGTAGTGCGGGCCGAATCAAAAGACGGTAAGAAGGGAAAAGATTCGGGATTGGACGTTTACGATCTTATTAAGTTCCAGCGATCAAATCAAAATACCTGCATTACGCAAACTCCCGTGGTTCGAATCGGTCAGCCGGTGAAGCAGGGGCAAGTCTTGGGGGATGGGCCAGCGATTGATCATGGAGAGTTGGCGTTGGGAAAAAACGTGCTCGTCGCGTTCATGCCCTGGGGCGGATATAACTTCGAAGACGCCATCTTGCTCAGTGAAAAGTTGGTCCGCGAGGACGCCTTCACGTCCATCCATATTGAAGAATTCGAGGTGGAAGCTCGTGACACCAAGTTGGGTAAGGAAGATGTGACGAGAGATATTCCCAATGTCGGCGAAGAGGCGCTGAGAAATTTGGATGAGAGCGGCATCATCCGCATCGGAGCCGAGGTCAAGCCGGGCGATATCCTCGTCGGTAAGGTGACGCCAAAAGGCGAGACTCAATTGACTCCGGAAGAGAAATTGCTCAGGGCGATCTTTGGTGAGAAGGCCGGCGATGTGAAGGATACGTCGCTCACGGTGCCTCCTGGGGTCGAAGGCATCGTCGTCGATGTGAAAATCTTTTCACGCAAGGGGCTCGATAAGGATGAGCGTTCGAAGAGCATTGAAACCGATGACCAAATGAAATTGCAGCGTGATCACCATGAAGAGCTGCGGATTATCGACGAAGAGAAGACGAAGAAGATTCGGAAACTCTTGCTCGGTAAGGTGGTGGGACGCGATCTGATGGATCCTGAAAGCGGCGATGTCATCCTCAAAAAGAAGGGGAAATTGACCGCAGAGATCCTCAAACGATTGCCCGATGACACGGTGCGGCACATTATCCTGAGCGATCCAGATGAGCAAAAAGAGCTTGAGGATGTCGAGCGGAGGGCGAAGGAGCAGATCGAAATCTTGCAGACGTTGTATGACGAAAAAGTCGGTCGGCTCAAGCGGGGCGACGAGTTGCCTCCGGGGGTCATCAAGCTCGTCAAGGTCTATATTGCGATGAAGCGCAAGATTCAAGTCGGCGATAAAATGGCCGGCCGTCACGGCAATAAAGGTGTCGTGTCTCGAGTGTTGCCGGAAGAGGATATGCCCTACTTGCCTGATGGCACTCCTGTTGAAATTGTTTTGAATCCGCTTGGTGTGCCCTCTCGTATGAATGTCGGGCAGATCTTGGAAACACATCTTGGGTGGGCTGCAAAGGCATTAGGGGTGAAGGTGGCGAGCCCGGTATTTGACGGCGCCTCCGAGAAGGAAATTAAGGAATTGCTCAAAAAAGCGAAGCTGCCAACGAGCGGCCAAGCTCATCTCGTTGACGGAAAAACCGGAGAGCCGTTCGGAAGCCCGGTGACCGTCGGGTACATGTATGTGCTCAAGCTGCACCATTTGGTGGACGACAAGATTCACGCACGGTCCATCGGTCCGTATTCGCTTGTGACGCAGCAACCATTGGGCGGGAAGGCCCAATTCGGAGGCCAGCGATTAGGGGAGATGGAAGTGTGGGCTCTGCAAGCGTATGGAGCGGCGTCCACATTGCAGGAATTCCTCACGGTCAAGTCCGACGACGTTCCTGGACGGTCTCGCATGTACGAAGCGGTCGTCAAGGGCGAACCATTCCTTGAGCCGGGGTTGCCGGAGTCGTTCAATGTGTTGGTCAAGGAGTTGCAGAGCTTAGGGCTTGATGTCGAATTAGTGAAGACGCAAGACTAACCGCTTGTGTGTCGGCGAGTGGCCGGCATCAGAGGAGGTCATTACCTTGGAAGGCGTATATACATTATTTGAAAAGCAGCGGGATTCTGTCTCGTTTGATTCGATGCGTATTCGCATTGCTTCGCCCGAGAAAATCAGATCCTGGTCCTACGGTGAGGTCAAAAAGCCGGAGACGATCAATTATCGGTCATTCAAGCCGGAAAAAGATGGGCTCTTCTGCGCCAAGATTTTTGGTCCAACAAAGGATTGGGAGTGTAACTGCGGAAAATATAAGCGGATGAAACATCGCGGAATCGTCTGCGATAAGTGCGGTGTTGAAGTCATTCAATCGAAGGTTCGCCGTGAACGGATGGGCCATATCGAATTAGCTGCGCCTGTCGCTCATATATGGTTTCTGAAAGGTGTCCCGAGCCGGATCGGAACTCTGCTTGACATGAGTCTCAAGCAGTTGGAAAAGATTCTCTACTTTGAGAGCTACGTATGTGTGGATCCCGGGTCAACGGATCTATCGGAAAAAGAATTAGTTCCTGAGGATAAGTTGCGCACGCTTGTTTCGGAATATGGATCGAGCGGATTCAAGGTCGGGATTGGGGCCGAGGCTATCCGTGACTTGCTAAGAAAGATTGATATCAATGCCTTGTGGGACGAACTACAAGTAAAGGCCAAGGCGTCCACGTCTGCCGCGATGAAGAAGAAGTATGCAAAACGGCTCAAGGTGCTTGAGGCATTCAGAAAATCGGGGAATAAGCCGGAGTGGATGATCATGGATGTGATCCCGGTCCTTCCTCCGGAACTGCGTCCCTTGGTTCCGTTGGATGGGGGACGGTTTGCCACATCCGATCTCAACGATCTGTACCGACGTGTGATCAATCGCAATAATCGGTTGAAGCGGCTCATGGAGCTGAAGGCGCCGGGAGTGATTATCCGGAATGAAATGCGAATGTTGCAGGAAGCGGTCGACGCCCTTTTTGATAATGGACGGCGAGGTCGTGCCATTCGTGGACCCAACAAGCGGCCGCTGAAGTCGTTAAGCGACATGCTCAAAGGAAAGCAGGGGCGGTTCCGACAGAATCTGCTCGGGAAGCGCGTCGACTATTCAGGTCGTACGGTCATCGTCGTCGGGCCGGAGTTGCGCCTGCATCAATGCGGGCTACCCAAAAAGATGGCGTTGGAATTGTTCAAGCCGTTTATCTTCCATAAGCTGGAGGCGCGTGGAGCCGCAACGACGATTAAGAGCGCGAAGCGTTTGGTGGAGAAGGAACGCCCTGAAGTCTGGGACGTTCTTGATGAGGTCATTCGGGAACATCCGGTCCTGCTGAATCGGGCGCCCACGCTTCATCGATTGGGCATCCAAGCTTTTGATCCGGTGTTGGTGGAAGGGAAGGCGATTCGCTTGCATCCGCTCGTCTGCGCCGCATTCAACGCGGACTTCGATGGAGATCAGATGGCGGTGCATGTGCCGTTGTCTGTGGAGGCGCAAGTCGAGGCGCGTGTCCTGATGATGTCCATTAACAATATTCTCTCTCCTGCTAACGGGAAGCCGATCGCCGTGCCGTCGCAGGACATGGTGTTGGGATGTTACTGGTTGACAAAAGAGCGACTCGGGGCCAGAGGTGAGGGGAAAGTCTTTGGGTCAGCTGAAGAGGTCCGAATCGCATTTGACGCCCGCGAAGTGGAAGAGCATGCTCGAATCAAGGTGCGCCTGGCCGGCTCACTGGTGCAGACGACCGTCGGGCGGGTGTTGTTGTCGGAAATTCTCCCGTCAGGGCTCCCATTCGCCAATGCGAACAAGCTCATGACGAAGAAGGAGATGACCAAGCTCATTGACGCGGTCTACCGTCAAACCGGTCATCGCGACACTGTGGAATTTCTGGATAAGATCAAGGATATCGGCTTTACCTACGCGACAAAGGCCGGATTGTCGATCTGTATCGACAACATGCACATTCCCAGTAAGAAAGAAGACTTCATTGGGAAGGCGCAGCGCGAGGTGAATGAGATCGAGAAGCAGTATTCTGAGGGCTTGATCACGAACGGAGAGCGGTACAATAAGGTCATCGATATCTGGGCTCATGTCACGGAACAGGTTTCAAACGAAATGATGAAAGAGCTTGGGGCCGGTGGCGATCCCGGTAAGGTGGAATCGTTTAATCCCATCTTTATGATGGCCGACTCCGGTGCGCGTGGCAGCTCACAGCAAATCCGTCAGCTGGGTGGGATGCGCGGTCTGATGGCAAAACCATCGGGTGAGATCATTGAGACACCGATTACGGCTAATTTCCGTGAGGGCTTAACGGTGTTGCAGTATTTCATCTCGACTCACGGTGCCCGTAAGGGTCTCGCCGATACAGCGCTGAAGACCGCCAATTCAGGGTACCTGACTCGTCGCCTTGTCGATATTGCCCAAGACGTTATTATTCACGAGCTTGACTGTGGGACGCGTGATGGCATTACTGTCAGCGCACTCGTGGAAGGTGGAGAGGTTATTCAGCCTTTAGAAGAACGAATTCTTGGCCGTTTGGCGGCAGAAGACATTCGTGACCCAGTGACGGGGGAAATCATCGTTTCCTGGAACGAAGAGATTACTGAGGAGCTGACCAAGTCGGTCGTTGAAGCCGGAGTGGACCGTGTCAAGATTCGATCCGTTCTGACCTGTCAAGCGCCGCGCGGCGTGTGCCGAGCTTGTTATGGGCGTGACTTAGCGCGGGGGCGTCTGGTCGAGAAAGGTGAGCCGGTCGGTGTCATCGCGGCGCAGTCAATCGGGGAGCCCGGAACACAGCTCACCATGCGGACGTTCCACATAGGTGGTACAGCCAGTAAGGTGGTCGAGCAAACGGTGCTCGAGGCCAAGCATGCTGGGCGGATCAGGTTCATGAGTTTTGATGCGAAGAAGAACGCCGACATTCACAACGCTGGGATTGCTGTTCGCAATAAGGATGGTGAATGGGTGGTCATGAATCGCAATACAAAAATTGCGATCGTCGACGATAGCGGCCGAGAGCGAGAGAAGTACCCCGTCGTGTATGGGGCTAAGATCAAGATCAAAGATGGTGATCCCGTTGTCGTAGGGCAAAAACTAGTTGAGTGGGATCCGTACTCTCTTACGATCTTAACAGAGGTGGGGGGGAGAGTCGCCTACGGAGACATCGTCGAGGGCGTCACGATGAAGGATGAGTTCGACGAAGTGACGGGGTTGTCTCGAAAGGTGATCATTGAACATACCGGTCAGACGCTCCGTCCTCGCGTCTCGATCAAAGATGAGGGGGGCAAGACCGCTAAAGTGCCTGGCGGTTCGAACGCCGTTGCGCGGTATTTGTTGCCGGTCGGGGCCCATATCTTCGTCGAGAAGGGGGCCACGGTATTTCCGGGGGACGTCCTGGCAAAGATTCCTCGAGAAACCACGAAGACGAAAGATATTACAGGGGGTCTTCCTCGGGTCGTGGAGCTGTTTGAAGCTCGAAAGCCGAAGGAACAGGCCGTCATCACGGAAATTGATGGCGAGGTCTCTTACGGTGGGTTTGTAAAAGGACAGCGCAAGGTCCTGGTCGACAATAAAATGGGTGACGTGAAGGAGTATTTTATTCCCAAAGGGAAGCACGTAAACGTGCATGAGGGTGATTGGGTTCGTGCTGGCGAACCCCTCATGGACGGGTCGGCGAATCCTCATGACATTCTGGATGTCCTTGGTCCTAATGAGTTGCAGAAGTATTTGGTGGATGAGGTTCAGGATGTCTACCGATTACAGGGTGTGTCGATCAACGACAAACATATTGAAATCATTGTGCGACAGATGTTGCGCAAGGTTCGCGTTGAGGACCCTGGTGATACCCAGTTCCTACCTGGTAGTCAGGTGAGTAAGGGGGTCTTTGAAAGGGAAAATGAGCGAGTGCTTTCGAAAAATGGAACCCCAGCCCTAGGGAAGCCAGTGCTGTTGGGTATTACGAAGGCGGCTTTGACGACCGACAGCTTTATTTCGGCGGCCTCTTTCCAGGAAACAACGCGCGTCTTGACGGAAGCAGCCATCAATGGTCGGGAGGATAATCTTCTTGGCTTGAAGGAAAACGTTATTGTCGGGCGCCTCATTCCTGCCGGATCTGGGTTTGAGGAGTATCGAGATACATTCGTGATGAGTGAAAAGCCGGAGGGCCTGTCTATTGGCGCTGGAACGACGGCGACTGCTCTGGCATCGGAACCAGTTGTGTCAACCGCGTCAGGAGAAAATGCTCGATCGTAGCAAAGTAGTGGTCATTCACCCCTTGACAGTTGGTGATCGCATCACTATAATCCGGCGGCTTTGCAGGTGATGGGACGTACTTGATAGCTTGAAGAGGATCAGAACGTAATGCCTACGATCAATCAGTTGGTTCGAAAGGGGAGGGCGTTTGTCAAGTCCAAGACAAAAAGCCCGGCTTTGAGGTCTTGCCCTCAAAAAAGAGGAGTCTGTCTGCGTGTTTATACGACGACTCCGAAAAAGCCGAATTCAGCATTGAGGAAAGTTGCGCGTGTGCGTCTGACGAACGGTATGGAGGTGACGACCTATATTCCTGGCGTCGGGCACAATCTCCAGGAGCACTCAATTGTGCTTGTGCGAGGGGGGCGTGTTAAAGACCTTCCGGGTGTTCGTTACCACTTGGTTCGTGGTGCGCTAGATGCTGTCGGGGTAGCTGGTCGAAAGCAGAGTCGTTCGAAGTATGGAGCTAAGCGTCCAAAGTAACCATCTTGTTGTGATGGGTTTAATCTAGATATCAGAATAGGTCACTATGCCACGCAGTAGATTTTTGGGTCAACGGGAAGTACTTCCAGATGTTCGCTATCGCGATAAGTTGGTGGGCAAGTTTATTAATGCACTGATGAGTAGTGGAAAGAAGAGTACCACCGAGCGTATCTGTTACGGAGCGTTCGATGTGATTCAAGAGAAGACGGGTGGTGATCCGCTCAAGGTGTTTAAGGCGGCGGTGGATAATGTGAAGCCGATCGTTGAGGTTAAGTCGCGCCGGGTTGGAGGGGCTTCCTATCAGGTGCCGGTTGAGATTAGGCCGGCCCGACGTGTTTCTTTGGCTTTGCGCTGGTTGTCGCAGTTTGCTCGTACGCGTGGTGGTAAGAGTATGCGTGAAAAGCTCGCAGCCGAATTGATTGATGCCTCGAATAATACTGGGGCTGCGGTGAAGAAACGGGAAGACGTGCATCGGATGGCTGAGGCGAATAAGGCATTCGCCCATTATCGCTGGTAACGTCGTTCTGTGCTGCAGTTGAGCCGTGCTGCGAT
>NZ_JBLFBO010000057.1:0-12967 GCF_047338595.1 Nitrospira sp. BLG_1 | reverse complement strand
AGAGAGGATGGGCATGGAACGACGAGCTGCTTCGCATACCGAAGAAGAAGAGATGAACCAACGCCGAAAGCTGCTCAGCGCGGCAAGACGCGGCGATACGAAAGCCATCAGCAAACTGTTTGAGTTGTATCAAGTGCGTGTCCTCAACGGAGACCAGTTAGCGAAAGTCAATCGTACCTCCACCTATATGGCCCCGGTGAAAGCCTCCTCGGGGAGCAAGTCCAAGGCTGCGAACAAGAGCGGCAAAGCGGATCAGGCAAAAGGAGGAAAGAAACCGGCGAAGCCCGCGTCAAAGGGTTCACCCGCGAAGCCTTCTGGTACTTCAAAAGCAGTTGCCAAGCCTAAGGCAAAGCATAAGTAGGTGATCGAGAGAGGGTTACTGCACCACGACCTTGAGCCCACCCCCTGCGAGCTTCGCCGCAATATCGTCCGCTCGTTCAGTTGATCCGGTAAAGACGATCGCTTGTCCCTCGTGGTCGATGCGATAGGCGAGTTCAAACGCCTTTGCCGAGGTCATGCCGGGAATGAAACGGCAAAATAACTCGATGACCTGTTTATAGGTATGACAGTCGCAATTGTACACCACGACACGGGATTCCAATCCGCTTCCGGTGCCGGTGTGAATGTCTTCCCCAATATCAGGAATGGTTTCTGGTGTGGCTGGTGTTGGCATGCAGCGGAGATTGTCTCACGGACGAGGAAGCGCGTCTCTTTCTCAGTCGGGTGACCTGATCCCTTTCTCGATTCTCACACCTTGTCCATATCGATTACTTCCGTCGCTTCCCACAGGTTTCTTAACTCCGCATCAGCCAGATCTTTTTCACGATCCGCCTCGGTCTCACTTCCAAAGGTCTGGATGGGCTGAGCCGAAACAGTGTCTCCGCTCGTGGAGTCGGATGCCGGGACGCTCGGTGTGTGGGAACGCCGACGCTTTTTCGCTGGATCCATATTGATCGGCACGGAGACTCCTTACAATGTATCTGTAGTCTTCTCCAAACATGAGTAACTTGTCAATCGGCACGGGACCTCAGCGGATGAGACGCTCAATTCCAGGCTGTGAGGCGTTGAATGTACCCTGGCATCTCCGGTTCAGAACAGGCGTTCGGCTACTGAATCTGCATACCGTCGTCCCAAAGGAGTGAGCCAAAGACGTTCGTGATCGGTACTCAAGAACCCGTCTGTGATCAAGTGCCCGATCTCGGAATCCCGGTCGGCCCCCGCAACTGCTTGCAGCGGGACCCCATGCAGAAGGCGTAAGCCGAACACAAGGGTGTCGCGATCTCGCTCACTGCGTGAAAGTCGTGTGGAATCGGTTATGGGCAGGCGGTTTTCATTCAGATCGGCCTCATACTGATCAAGATCCGCCACATTGCCGAACCTGGTTCCGTTCACATAGGATTGGGCGCTTGGACCAAGGCCGAGGTACTCGCCGCCGGTCCAATACAGTAAATTATGACGACAGCGCCATGCCGGTTTGGCGTAGTTTGAGATCTCGTACTGAATAAATCCCGTCTGTGTAAGGACTTGCTCTGTCGAAGACTCCATTTCTAATTGCAGTTGGTCATCGACCGGTGACACACGGTGTCGAGCAATGTCCTGAGCGAGCTTGGTTCCTTCCTCAATCGTCAAGGCATAACAGGACAGATGGGATGGGTTAAGAGGGAGGATCAATTCCAGGGTACGTTGCCAATCTTGAAGCGATTGGCCGGGGAGTCCGTACATGAGATCCAGGTTGATATTGAGAAAACCGGCTTCGCGTGCCGCCTGAACGGCGGTTGCCGTATCTTGGACCTGCCCATGCCGACCGATGGGGACAAAATCCTGTTCCCGCATCGACTCTGCGCCGAAGCTGATTCGGGTGAATCCGGCCTGTGCCAATGTGGTCAGACCCTCGCGAGTGACGGAAGAGGGATGGGCCTCCACCGTGATCTCGACGGTTGGGCTGGTCGGCCAGGTCGTCTGTATCACCTTCAGCAGTGAAACCAGTTGATCCGGTGAAAGGGCGGTCGGAGTCCCGCCGCCAAAATAGATACTCTGCAGCATACGGCCATTGAGTGGATGGTGACGGCGATGCAATCGAATTTCATGGATGAGGGCTGAACAAAATCTCGTTATGCGATCGACGTGTGCGATCTCAAGGTAGAAGGCACAGAAATGACAGCGATGCTGACAGAAGGGGATATGAACGTAGAGGCCGATCTCTGTGGCAGACGTCATCGTTCAAAGCGAAGAGGAACGGGTGCTGAGAAATCTTTGCTCAGGACAATCTCGATCTCATCGGCCGGCGAGACGCCTCGGTTTCGTACATGCGACGACCACCCTCTCTGTTGGCGGAGGGTGTCGAACACCGACTTGATCAATTGAGGTTTCATCCGTACTTCCCACTCTCGGATCCAGCTGGACTCGTCTTCCTCCCCGTCATAGTCATCCGGGAACGACGCTTCGAGCGTCACGCGAAGGCGAAAGGTTTTTTCTTCCTGATACATCCTGGCCCTCTCGTTGCGATTCTCTGGAGGTGATCTTATAATATCTTTTACAACCAAGGAGTTGTTTACCATGCCTATCTTCGAATATGTCTGCCGCGAATGCAATCACCGTTTTGAGCTGTTGATGCAGGGGTCAGCAGAAGCGGTTTGTCCCCAATGCAAGGCGACGAAGCTTGAGAAACAGTTCTCGGCTTTTGGTGTCGGTGCCACGGCCAATTGGGCCTCCTCCGGAACTTCCGGCTCTTGCGGGAGCTGCGGCGACCCCCGTGGTCCCGGGGCCTGCTCGATGAACTGACCGGATCGGACCCTAGTATCCCTGAATGCTTCTGCTGCAGCCAATGACAGGCTGTTGGGATGATATCCGTTAGGCGTTTCTTTGGTATGAGTTTCACGTTTCAGGTTTCGACTTTCATGTTTTGAGGAAAACATGAAACATTAAATTTGAAACCCGAAACTAGAACCCGTTGGCCTCGACGCTTCACGAGGTGCGTCCTCCAAGTGGTTTCCTTGCAAACCGGTATGAAGAGTGTGGGCTCGTGATAGGTATGTCAGATGGACAGGCATTGACTCGAGCAATCTCGACTATTTCTCAATCCGACCCGCTGATCAAGCTGCTTCAGCAAGTCCGACTGGGTCGTATGCAGGCTACTGATGCGGGATTGCGTGCCGTCACAGAATCATGGTTGGGCATCTACGAACAGGCACTGAGCCTGGATGGCTTCACGCGATTCGACCTGCGCCGGCTCAATCCTGCTCCACGGCTTGCGGTACTCACTCAGGTTGGGGTGCTGTCCGATGACCATCCGGGTCTGATCTCGTTGAGAGCCTCCTATGAACGGGCGCTCAGCCGTGCGACCGGCGGGTAAGCTGCTGAGGTGGCTGGCAGGCTGTTGACAAAGGCCGCCAGCGGCGTTCTCACGTCGCTCAGAGGCTCAACGTACGGGCCGGAGTACGATTCGCCCCTTCGCTCGCTGCGGCCTTGCTGGACAGCCTTTCTGAACAGCCTGCAGGGCATCTAGATTCGGTCAGTCACGGGGAGGGTTGGCCTGTTTGGAGAAGGGCGTAGAGTTTGTCAACACACTGTTAGCCTCATTTCTGTTGCTCTGCACGGTTTCCCTACCATCGGTCCCAGCACGATCGGACGATGACCCAGGGCCTCGTCCGCTGCGGACAAGTTCTCTTCTTCAACTCGACCAGTTTTTTCCTTCCGGGACACATCTCCTTGTCACTCAGGGGGCTATCGAATCCTTTCTTGCTGCGATGGAGGGGACTCCGCCCGATTGGGCAACGGTGTATGGCCACGGTCATCATGATCCTGATCATGATGACCGGCTGTTCAACCTGAATCGCGAGCGTGATGCGGCGCGTGAGGGAAATCCGATCTTGACGTGGCGAATCGCGTTTGTGTGGACCGGAGAGGTCTCGCACTTCGATGTCGATACGCGGTCCTATTCGGTAGCGGTCGGGCCGGAGTTGACTCCGACAAGCTGGGGCCTGGTCCGATTCAAACCTGAGGAGTTTCCCAGCAATTTGCGCGTGCGACCGGACAAACACCTCGCTGATTGGATCGACGGAAGTCTTCGGCGCCATGAATCTGTGCAGGTGTCCATCATCATGGCCGGTACGCTCATCCCGACGGAGTCCATCATCTACGATTTCTCGCATGATGCAGAAGGTGTTGGGCTTATCATGCCGGTGGTGAAGGTTGAACAGGTTGAGGTTGTTCTTGTGAAACCACATGCGTGATGAGTTCAGTGTGGCTGGGGCTTCTGTTCTGAGAATTCAAGGGATGATTGAGACTGAGGCGGGCAGGGGTGGGTCGACTAGAATACGTCTTTCGCACAGCGAAAGCCGATCCCGGTGGCACGGTCGGTGGGCAGGCTGTAGTCACGATCAGAGACGCGGAGGTTTCGTGCGGGCTTGAGCCAGGACCCACCTCGCACGACCTTGAGAAGTTTCCCGTTCGGGCCTTGGGGATCGGAGAGGGGGGCGTTGAGGTACGAATAGGGTTCGTACCAATCCTGCACCCATTCCGCGGCGTTTCCGGCCATATCGAGGAGGCCATAGGGACTGGCTCCTTGGGGGAATGTTCCGATCGGGAGTGTCAACACTTCGCCGTTGAGCCCATGCTCCTGTGACGCACGTGCACCGTCACCGGTCATCCAGAAGGCTTTCCACGCTGCTCCGTCTGTGAATTCGATCGTTCGCCCGGCCCAATAACTTGCGCTGTTGCTGAGGGAGACGTCCCAGTCCATTCCCCAGGGGTAGCGACGGTTATCCGTGCCGCGTGCGGCCTTCTCCCATTCCGCTTCGGTCGGGAGCCGTTTAGCCTGCCACCGGCAATAGGCAACGGCGTCGTCCCAGCTGACATTGACAACCGGATGGTGTTCGCTTCCCGGGAGTGGCACCGCCTTGTTCCATAGGTTGAATTGGGGGGTGAGGTGGCTCGGTGGGGGATATCCCGTACTGTCGACAAAGTGTCGATATTGGGCGTTGGTGACTTCATTGCGATCAATAAAAAAGGATGAGACGTAGACCAGACGTTGCGGGTGCTCGTCGTCAAAGCTCAGACCGTCCTCCTGGCTGCCCATGAGGAACTCTCCGGCCGGTATCGCGACCATGTCTTGGGGTACCCCGGCCCGGGCTGTTGATTCGCAATTGGTAAACGCGAGGAGAAGCGCACAACAGGCGAACAGTCGGACCATCATGAAGGCTTTGTGATTCCGCAGGATTTGGCGACTGCATCGCGATACTTCAGCCAAAGCGCCAGGCTTTTGCGAAGGCACGCCAGGACCGATGGCCTGATTGCCGGTGGGGTGTAATTGACCACCATGTGATAGGCATCGTGCCGATGTCCGGCTTCAACCAACTGGTGCGCACGGATCAGATCCATTCGGCTTGGATGGATGCCATGATAGCGGACGAGGGGATGGACGTTGATGAGGGCCTCGATGTCTTTCGGCTGGTTGCTCTTTGATGGAGTCGTGAGTTCTGTGCGGTCCTTCACACTGCCTTCTACAAAAATTGTGAAGGTCGCAGCGCCCAGTACCCACTCACGGTGATGGGACATGCGATCAAGCCAGGCCCGGTAGCGGAGGGCCTCGGGGAGGAGACGGACCTGTTCAAAACTGTTTCGGCTGAATCGGAGTCCCTCCATCATCGTTAAGAAGAGTTCTGGGTGCGACGTTCCCAGTGAAAGCCCTCCGGTTTCCTCCTCGTAGATATTTTCAGCCAACATATGTCGTGCTGAAGGGGGTGGATTTTTCCCCAGAATTCTGGCTAAGAAGACGGGGAAGTCACGAACGTAGACGGCGTATTCTTGTTGAAAGTGAATCTTCAGTTGGGCATGCGTGAGTCGGCCGGACGCAAAATGGTCCCAGGCCCAATGATGCTTGTTGTCCATGAGTTGGAGCAACGATTGAAGGAACGCCGATTTCGTCATGTGAACCGACATGATGTCTTGCCTCTTTGAGGTGGCGTCGTTACAATTCGGAATCCAGAGGAAAGAAAATGAAAGCCATCACCATACAGAATCCTGATGAGATCCTGACGCTCCTGGCCGATGTGAGTCTTCGGGGAACAGGGTTTACGACTGAGTCCTTGCTTGATTATGCCTTAGAAGAAGGCTTCACCGAACCCATCTTTCTCAATGCCAGCGGCGAAGATCCTAACGCGTTTTTTAAGGGCGAGCCAAACGCCTGGGCCATCTACCAAGTCCGTGAATGGAAACGTGTCCTCACGATCTCAGGCGGCCCGGGTCAAGAGCGGCGTGCACGCATCACGGAAACGCCCTAACCCACATGATTCATGAAGGCTTCGACGACACCCACCGATATGCCGCTGCGACAATATGTGTCGTGTGTGAGATGTGTCGCGTGAAACGTTCGAATTTAGAAACGAGATACGTTTCACGAGGTGCGCTGTCTCATCGGTTTCGTCACGGACCATCATAAATGCTGTGGGCCAACGCCTGGTCCAAGTGTAGAACGGGGATGAGGAAAGTGCAATCGATGGGTAGGTTTCGGAGGTGAAGACTCGATCAAGGGAGCCATGATGCGGATGATCCATCTCATGAATGCGCAGGATGTTGGAGAGCTCGCCATGATCAAGAGCTTGCTGGACGGTAATCGCATCACGTATGTCGTCCATGGCGAACATGTCAGCAGTCTGTATCCCGGAGTACCCCTTGTCGGGAGCCGCGTGATGGTTGATGCGGCCGATCATGCCCGTGCGGAGGTACTTCTCGGGAGACTCCGGCTCTCCATCCGAGACACATCCCCTTGAATGAGGAATAAACGAGCGAGTTGTTGCAGGGCCGCTTCGCAGGAGGATGTTCAAACGGCCGGCTGTTTTAGATGTCCTCGTGTGCCTCGAACACGAGCGCCGCTTCACACGATACGCTTCATGCGCTTGCTAGGGTTGGATTTTCGGGTGCGGCTTGTCCGTGGGGAAGTTCTGAGCTTGTCGTTCGCGAGATCCTTCGTACCATCCTCCTTTCAGGATACCCTCCTCGAAATAGAGATAGCGGTGACGGACCGTCGAGGTGCTTTCCCAATCTTCGAAGATCCACTCCTCCTGCCGGATTCCATCTTTGGTGAAGGTTGTATTGATCGTCTGCGGGCCGCCCCAGGCTTGTAATACCTGTTCCTTGCTCATTCCCACCATGACGCGATGTTGCTCAATGTGCTTGCGAAAGTCTGGATCGCCGAGTTGCACGATCATGGGCCAAACCACCGCCATCAAGACAAAGAGAACAAGCCCTGTATAGATAATGATCCGCACAGGGCGACGACGAATGAATGACGGCTCATTCGTGTCGGAATCAAGGGACAGCGGTTGAGATTCAGCAGCCATGGTGTAATGAAAAGATTGAGATGCTAACAGCGCACTTGCGCCAGAGTCAAGGAAGTGCGATTAATGCCCTGTAAAATCAAATGGATATAAGGCTAGCTATACTTAATAGGGCAAAACATCGGGGATGCCCTGAGATTCTCTGCGGTGAGCATATAACGAGGTAGGTCGATACATGATCGTCAAGCAGTGCGGTTGGGCGTTGTTCATGTGGCTCTGTGTCGTGCTGGGGCAGGGACTTTCTGTCGAAGCCTGGGCGACAACGATCTATTCGTATATCGATGATCAGGGAAATTTGGTCTACACGGATGCGCTGGAAACCATCCCCCAAAAGTTTCGAGCGAAGGTGAAAGCGCATGAGCAACCCGATGCGGTGACGAAGCCGCCGTCGACGCTACAGTCAGTGCAAGACAAAGTCAAAGCACAAGCGAAGAATTTTGGCTGGGAGCTGTCATCGGTGCATATTGATGTGGCGGGGTTGGCACCGGAGCAGTCAAAGATTGTGACTCAAGCCGGCATCGCTGCGGTGGTCCTGCTGCTCATCATGTTTTTCAGTAAAAACAGCCCGATGGTGCGCTTGTTGGCCTTGGGCCTATTGATCGTCTTGGGGATCGGGACACCCGTACTCATGTACACCAGCGACGGCGGCCCAATGGATCGCATGAAAGAGAAAGCGGTCGCTGCAGGACAAACGCAGCAGAATCGTCTTCAGGTCTCGCCTTAGCCCGCGTTACTTTTGGGCCCTTCTCAGACGACCACCGATACGTAACAGCGATCTTATGCGTCGTTCGTGGTTCGTGAAGCGTATGTCGTGGCGGATAAAGACGCTTCACGTACGACGATTTACGAGATACGCCTAGTTACTCCGCATAGCGAGGAACCGGGATGGCTTTCAACGACCGCGGTGGGGAGATCGGTTGCTTCTCGAATTGAGCAGAAAAGGGGTTGAGGGTCGGTTCATGCGTGTGTCGTAATCGCCTCGTGATAAACTCCACGCTCTGTGCGCCGATCTCGACGCGATCGATTCGGGACTCTCTTGTCAGGCGGTCAGGAAGTCCCTGCAGTGAGAAAAGTTGAAAACAGAGGGTCCAATCGAGCTGATCCTTGCCTGGTTCCTTGACGATGAAGCGGGCGTCCGGTGAAGCAGGCCCTTGAAACAGCAATACCCAAATATTCGATCGAAACGTGGGACTGGTCGGATCCGATGAGGGGTGAAATTCAGGAATCAGTGAGGGGAGTCTGGTCATAGGGACCGGGTGGGGAAACTCGATGTCGACCAACCGCACGATGAGCGGACGATTCTCATCGTCACCATTCAGGTCGACCGCATAGCTGAATGAATAGCGGATCTCGATTCCTTCGCGGGTAAATGTATACACATCTTCGCCGTTTTCAGGAGAGACCAGTTTGCTGAAATAGGTCGCCCAATCCGTGATCGGGTAATACGTGAAGACCCTGAGCGCGGACTTACGGTCACGCACCGCTTGGGGCCTGCCAAGCTTCTCGTGCAATTCTTGTTGGGAAAGCCCGAGGAAACCGTCTTCGAAATAAGGAGTTGCCATAGTGATCGAGGGGAGAGCAGCGAGCACGAGGACGCACAAGGCAAGGGCACGCGTGGTGGAGCGGAGGAGGGTCGAGAGGGACATCACCGGCATCGTAGCGAGGCATCCAAATTCATGTCAAGAAAATGACCGCCGGCTTGCCGCGTTGGAAGACCTTCCAGTATGATCGCGACGAATCACTCAGCAACTATCCGATCCTGAGAGAAGGTGACAATGCTCAGACAAGTGAAATGGCCCATCGTGGAGATGCTGAACGAACGGATCCTGATCCTTGATGGCGCGATGGGGACGATGATTCAGCAGCGGAAGCTGGATGAGGCGGCCTTTCGAGGTGAGCGCTTCAAGGATTGGAAGAAGGACCTCAAGGGGCATAATGATCTGTTGAATATCACGCAGCCGTCGGTCATCGAAGACATTCATCGGCAGTATTTGGAGGCCGGTGCGGACATCATCGAGACGAACACGTTCAACTCCCAAGCCATCTCGCTGGCGGATTACGGTATGGACCGGCTCGGGTATGAGTTGTCCAAAGCGGGCGCCGAGTGTGCGAGACGAGCCGTCGTTGCCGTGGAACAGGCACAGCCGGGACGGCGATGTTTTGTCGCCGGGGCGATCGGCCCGACGACCAAGACCTCATCGATTTCTACCGATGTGAATAACCCTGCCGCCAGAGGTACAACATATGACGAACTGGTCCTGGCGTACGGCGAGCAGGTGCGCGGGTTGCTCGACGGGGGCGCGGATCTGCTATTGGTCGAAACCATTTTTGATACCTTGAATGCCAAGGCGGCATTCTTCGCGATTCAAGAGGCCTTTGCGTCCGGGGCCAGGCGGGTTCCGATTATGGCGTCGGTGACGTTCATCCAGGCCGGTAGTAACCGCGGGGTGACCGGTCAGACGGTCGAGGCATTTTGGAATTCAATCTCCCATGTGCCGCTGTTGAGCGTGGGGATGAATTGCGCATTGGGGCCGAAAGAAATGCGTCCGTTGATCGAAGACCTGTCCCGGATCGCCCCGATTTACATCAGTGCCCATCCCAACGCTGGTCTGCCGAATCCTCTGTTGCCGACCGGATTTCCGGAGACACCGGAAACCTTGGCGCCTCAGTTGCGCGACTGGGTGAACAATGGATGGTTGAATATCGTCGGAGGCTGTTGCGGTACGACGCCGGCCCACATTCAGCATATTGCGGAAGCGGTGCGCGGGGTGAAGCCGCATGTGCCATCGACGGTTGAGCCCTACACGCGCTTGAGCGGACTCGAAGCCGTGACGATCAGGCCTGATTCGAATTTCGTCAATATCGGTGAACGCACGAACGTGACCGGCTCGCCGGCCTTCGCCAAGCTGATTCTCGCGGGAGATTATGAGGCGGCTCTGTCGGTGGCGCGGCAGCAAGTGGAGGGCGGGGCCCAGATCATCGATATCAATATGGACGAGGGCATGCTCGACTCCAAGGCGGCCATGGAGAAATTCCTTCGGCTGGTCGCCTCGGAGCCGGATATCTGTAAAGTGCCGATCATGGTGGACAGTTCCAAGTGGGAGGTGCTGGAGACCGGTTTGAAGAATATCCAGGGCAAAGCGGTCGTGAACAGTGTCAGTTTGAAAGAAGGTGAACAGAAATTCATCGATCAGGCGACGCTGATCCGTCGCTACGGTGCGGCGGTCGTGGTCATGGCCTTTGATGAGAAAGGCCAGGCCGATACGCTGGAGCGGAAGCAGGACATCTGCGCACGTTCCTACAAGCTCCTGACGGAGCAGGTGGGGTTTCCTCCGCAAGACATCATCTTCGACCCGAATATTTTGACTGTGGCGACGGGCATTGAAGAACACAATAATTACGCGGTCAACTTTATCGAAGCCACGCGCTGGATCAAACAGAATCTGCCTGGGGCCAAGGTCAGTGGCGGGATCAGCAACATCTCCTTTTCGTTCCGCGGCAACAATGTCGTGCGTGAAGCCATGCACGCGGCATTTCTCTACCACGCCGTCAAGGCTGGGTTGGATATGGGTATCGTCAATGCCGGGCAATTGGCCGTGTATGAGGAAATTCCCAAAGATCTGCTCGAATTGGTGGAAGACGTGTTGCTGAATCGTCGGCCTGATGCGACCGAACGTCTGGTCACGTTTGCTGAAACCGTCAAAGCGAAAGGAAAGGCGGCGGTCAAGGACGACGAGTGGCGCAAGGGGACGGTGGAGGATCGGCTCTCCCATGCCCTCGTCAAGGGCATCACGGATTTTATAGACACAGACACCGAGGAGGCGCGTCAGAAATACGCCAAGCCGATTGAAGTGATCGAAGGCCCGTTAATGGCCGGTATGAACGTGGTCGGCGATCTGTTCGGGTCAGGCAAGATGTTCTTACCGCAGGTCGTGAAGAGCGCGCGTGTCATGAAGAAGGCCGTGGCCTATCTCATGCCCTTCATGGAGGAGGAGAAGAAGCGGTCGGGCAACTTTCAATCGCAGGGTAAGGTGCTGCTGGCAACGGTGAAGGGCGATGTGCATGACATCGGCAAGAACATCGTCGGTGTCGTGCTGGGTTGTAACAACTATGAAGTGATCGACCTCGGTGTGATGGTGCCCTGTGAAAAAATTCTTGCTGCGGCACGGGAGAACCATGCCGACATCATCGGCCTGAGCGGGCTGATTACGCCGTCACTCGATGAGATGGTGCATGTGGCCAAAGAAATGACTCGTGAAGGGTTCGAGGTGCCCCTCTTGATCGGCGGGGCGACCACGAGCAAAGCCCACACGGCGGTGAAGATCGCGCCTTCCTATGGGCGAGGCGTTGTTCACGTATTAGATGCCTCACGTGCGGTGGGTGTCGTGGGAAGTCTGGTGAGTCACACACAACGGGAAGGGTTCGTACAGCAAGTCAAGGACGACTACGAGCGGATGCGACAATCGCACCAGGACCGGGGGGCTAAGCTGCTCCTCCCGATTGCCAAGGCTCGTGCCAATCAGTTCGTCTCACACTGGGACCAGGCCGATCTTCCAACACCGGCCGTGCTGGGCATTCAAACCATTGAGGATCAGCCGCTGGTCGAGCTGATCCCCTATATTGATTGGTCGCCCTTCTTCCATACCTGGGAGTTGAAGGGACGTTACCCAACGATCTTCGAGGATCCGACCATCGGGCCGAGAGCGCAAGAACTCTTCGACGATGCGCGTCGGCTCCTCGATGAAATCATCAAGAAGCGACAGCTCACAGCCAAGGGAGTCTACGGCTTCTTTGCGGCTGCGTCGGTCGGGGACGACATCGAATTGTATGCGGATGCCTCGCGGAAGACCGTGCTCACGACGATCCATCATTTGCGACAGCAATCGGAGAAGCCGGCCGGGCAGCCAAATCTCTCGCTCGCGGATTATGTAGCATCAAAAGACTCAGGTCGGCAGGATTACATTGGGGCATTTGCTGTCACGGCTGGCTTGGGATTGGAAGAACTCTGCAAACAGTTCGATCGAGATCATGACGACTATAACTCCATTATGGCCAAGGCCCTTGCGGACCGGCTGGCTGAGGCGTTTGCCGAATTCCTCCATAAGCGGGTCAGGGACGAGTGGGGGTACGGCAAGAACGAACAACTGACGAATGAGGAGTTGATCCGTGAGAAGTATCGGGGGATTCGTCCGGCGCCGGGCTATCCGGCCTGCCCGGACCATACCGAAAAGCGACTCTTGTTCGATCTCTTGTCAGTCGAAAAGAATGCCGGTATCACCCTGACAGAAAGCTACGCGATGTGGCCGGCTGCAGCGGTCAGCGGATTCTATTTGGCTCACCCAGACGCGAAATACTTCGCTGTCGGCAAGATCGGGAAAGACCAAGTTGAGGACTATGCCCGCCGAAAAGGGATGGATCTTCGCACCGTTGAGCGCTGGCTTTCGCCAAACCTAAACTACGAGCCTGAGTAACACACATCCTGATCGTGCCGCATCGCTGGGGTCTGATTGAAGAACAGCGTATAATGCCTTCAGTTCGTCGAGTTACTAAGCCAGGCGTTAGTAAAGCCTCATGCGGCAGCATACACGCAGGAGGGTGCGTGAAAGAACCGGCGAACGAGATGGGGGCGA
>NZ_JBLFBO010000022.1:0-42854 GCF_047338595.1 Nitrospira sp. BLG_1 | reverse complement strand
TGGCAGGATTTAGATCGCCGTAAGGATATGGCCCGTCTCGCCCGCCTCGAACGGCTGGCGCTCAAACAGGTGAGGAGGGAGAAGAGATGATGGATGTAGTGGCGGTCAACGTGCGAACGAATAATGTTCGAGTGATGGCTCGTAATCTGACGCCACAAAACGCCGAGGCCTACGTCAAACTGGCTGTTATGAGGCGCGGAGTAACAGAAGAATTCTTCTGTGATGTAGAGAGCGGAACGTATAACGATGGTGATTCATGGACGGTCCAGCCATGACCCCCGACGAGCTGAGGGAGCGGGCGGAGAGTGTGGTGGGTACTTGTCACTGCCACGAAGGCTACAGTTCTAGAGGTCTGAGAGATCCTAGCTGCGCGTGGTGTAATTATGGAGAGGATGTAATGGAACTGGCTCGTGACATCGAAGCACGCGGGTGGGAGGAGGCGCGGGATGAGTGAGCGACCTGTCAGCGGACTGGCTGAAGAATTGTGGAATATCTACAAGCATCAGCCTGTCTGGGACGGTGATGTCATTTCCAAGCGCACGAAATATGAATTGATCCGGCAAGGTCTCGCCGTGTGTCGCAATGGATATACGACCTTGACGGAGCAAGGCAGAAAATTGGTGGAGGGACTATCATGAGGCCAACACGCGAGGATCGAGATGCCTTGAGGCTCCTCCTCTCCCGCGAGGATCTGAGCGACTACGATGGGGAGTTTGTCGAGGCGCTGAGGAATTGGCAGGGAAATTGGACGGAGAGGCAGGCGAGTTACTTTGATCGCGTGTGGGAGAAATACTATGCCTAATATCCCTCCAAAACTCAGCATCCCATCCGATGGTCTGCTGTCGTGGAAGCGATGTTATGCGGATGTAGGAGATACGATTACCGTCTATCCGTTGCTACCGCCAGGGGCAGATCCGTTTCAAGCGGAGGTCGTGAAGGTTAGCCGGAACAGATTTGGACGCATTTCCTATGACGTGGTTAAGCATTGCATCAACTCAGGCCGGCGCGAAATCGTTCACCGACAGCATGTAGTTACCGAGGAATTGGTCCCAGAGCACCATCAGCGCGTGGATAGTTGGGATTGAGGCAGGCCAACATCCGAAACTGAAACTGTGTGACGGTTGCAAGGAGGCAAGTTCTCATGATGAAGCGTGATCTCGCAGGTATAGCGCGTTTCGCGCTGCTTTCATTCCCTGGCGCTGCGCTTGGAGCGATGCTGCCAAGTGAGCACGAGGCGGTCGTCAAACTTCTGACACATCTACAAGAAGAAGCTTACCAGGGTGGATTTGACAAAGGTTATCGTCAGAGACTGCTCGAAGAACGAGACGAGCGCAGGGAGAAAGATCATGCCTAACCTGACCTGGACCCGCGAGCAGTATGAGAAACAACGGATGATGGACCGTAGAGGGGAATTCCTGGCCGCGATCCATCCGCTTATCGATTTGAAGCTGCGGATTATGAACTCGACTCTGCCTCGGATAATCCTTTCAGGGGATGGCCCTGCACAATATGAGTGGCCGCCAGCGGTCCAGGAGCAGTGGGCGAAGATTGACGAGAGCATTGAGCAGATCAAGGAGATGATGGAAAGGAGGCTGCACACACAATGGATCGGCTAGTCTGGACCCGCGAGCGACCGACCGTGCCAGGGTGGTATTGGTATCGAGATATGACAACTGTGCCACGTGTCGTCTCGCTTATCCAGGATGGATACGGTTTAGTTGTCTATGGTATCGAAGAGTACTGCAATCGTTTGTATGAGGTACGCGGCGAGTGGGCCGGTCCCATCCCACCCCCGGAGGAGCCATGCGATGAAGCAGTCGTGTGATTGTCCGTGTCATTTGCCCACATGTGATGATCCGCGTATGCCGCGCCAGCCGTGGGTGCACATCGGGTACCCGACAGATATGCACCTGTATCCACCGTATCTGGAAGTGCCTACTGTATTGTTCTCACGCTGCCAGTGTGAGGAGGAGCCACATGAGTAAGATTTGGTCTAAGTCCTCAGTTGACGCTATGGAGTACTATGTACTCAACGGCCGGAAGCAGGAAATCGGGGAAGAGGGCTTAAAGATGATCATTGCCTCCCATCGTGCCCTGGAGCAGAGGGTTAAAGAGTTGGAGGCGGAAGTTGCAATGCGGAAATCCCTGCTCGTTGATCAGTGCGCACTTCAACGGAGGATAGATCTACTCTGTGAAGAGCGCGACCGGCTGCGCGAGGCGATCGTCAAGTGGATTCATGCGGGCAAGCTCTCCATTGGAGCAGTGGTGAGGGACACCGATATGACACATGAAGAACTGCTCGCAATCAATAAGCAAATCATGGCCAAGCAGGCGCTCAAGGAGGGGTGATGGACAAGCGATGTGGGACGTGCAAGTACCTAGCATATTCTGGCTCTATATCATGTTGTGAGTGGTATCCACCGGAAGACCTTAAGGCACAACTGCCAGATACTTGGCACGATGCTGGCGGGTGTCCGGTAACGCTCAGTAGTGGTACCAACTGCCCCACCTGGGAGGCCCGCCATGCGTGACGTGACCAACGAGCAGATTGCGAAATGGTTGGGGTGGATTGGATTGAAAGAGCAAGAGTTTGAATCTCCGCATGGATATAGGCCAGAGACACCACGCTATACAACCGATGTCGCCCTCGCCCTCTCCGAAGTCGCGCCGGAGATTGAGCGGAGGGGGTACAGGTGGGCACTGGAGGGATGTAGTGCATATGGCCTGGTTGTACGCCTCTACCGATTTGGGGATTTTGACGTCCATCTCGTGCAATCGTGGCCGTGTACCGATCCCCCCTCCATTGCGGCGGCGTTGTGTGAGGCGTTGGTGACGACGGAGGGGCGGGAATGATGAGTCACGCACGTCGGAGGGCCAGCGGAATTGTTCATCGTTTGAGCCCCAAAACGGTCCCCGCCAAGGCTGGATACCGACGTGCTCTTTGGGAGGTGAGGAATGTCTCGATCTGGGTATTCTGATGATTGCGACGGATGGGATCTTATTCGATGGCGTGGGGCGGTTGCTTCAGCGATTCGCGGCAAAAGGGGACAAGCGTTTTTGCGCGAAGTACTCACTGCCTTGGATGCAATGCCACAAAAGCGCCTCATACGTGGTGAGTTAGAGCATGATGGGGATGTGTGCACGCTGGGGTGTCTCGGACGTGCACGAGGTCTCACGATGGATGAGGTTGATCCATACGATCGGGTGACTGTGGCGAGTATATTTGGTATCGCCGAGGCGATGGCGGCGGAAATTATGTTTGTCAATGATGACTGGCAGGAGACACCTGAACAGAGATGGCAGCGGATGCGGGAATGGGTTGCGGAGCAGATTGCTACTTAGCAACAACGGAAGGCAGCGGCGTGGACAGTGACACGCAGGTAGTTGTGGAAGCGGTTCAGCGGCGACCTAGGGGGATAGGCACTCTAGGTAATTCCAGGTGGCAACTGGCATGACACTGAAAAGTGTAATAGCCAAACAAGCTAGACGGTGGGGATTCCGTCTTTCATCGGCAACTGCAACCGATGAAGCACACAAGACCGCGAGCAGCACAAGCCTATGCCAGCCGGTGCAATTCCGGCCTGCCTTCCCCAACGTGGAGCGTATATGAAACTTGATCTCATACCGCGTTGTAAACGTTGCAAGAAAGTGCCCAGAGGCCGACTAGGACAAATCAACTATGCACGGTACTGCCCGTACTGCTCATACCATTGTCAGGAGTGGGCGCGATTGGAAGATGCTCAGCGGTATATTCACGAGAAATTCATCAACGCCCCGAGAGGAGGTGGTGTGGAAATGCTGTACAACGGAGATGACTGTTCTCGCGGACACAACTACGCAAATGGATGGTGCCAACGGTGCGGGACCTCTATGTCCTAACCCGGGCCGCGCATGGGTCGGGCGCACGCGGTTCATGAATCATGAACAGGGCAGATGAGTGAACGGCCTGGAGGGTGAGCGGCCCTTGACAACTTCCATCTAGCATGAGAGGATGGAGAAAGTGGAGGTGGGGCATGTGCAGTTTGTGTGGGGAATGGTTCAGGGACTTGCGATGGGTCGAGTCGATTGGGTATTGGCTCTGCGAGTCGTGTGCAGCGATGGCGAGGCGGGAGGAATGCGAGGATGAGGCGGTCTGCTGTGCGACGGAGGGATGGCGATGAGTGACGAATATGACATCATCGAGGGCATGGCTCGAATCCTGTATGAGATCGACCGGATGCCAGCCTACCATCGGGAGCATTTGATTCATCTCATGCCTGAGTCGAGACTGCTGAGGGAGCAAGCGGATCAATGGGCAAAACGGAGAAGGGCACCATTCTCACAACCCATACGCTAAGGAGGCCACGATGGAACGCTGTCCACGGTGCGGGGGTTTGTTGGTGGGGGAGCTATTCGAGGACGCGAAGGGGTCCGATATCGTGCAGCGCCGGAGTGGATGTCGATGTGTGAATTGTGGATACTGTGGATTCGATGATGAGCAACCCCAGTATCGCACCGTGAAGCTGTTCGTCCCCCAGCAGTATGTGTCGAGGTTGGCTGAGAGGAGTTTTGTGAAATGAAGAAGGCGAAGGTGGCGAAGTTCGAGACGATGATTTATCAATCGAGGACGTTCAGGAAGGATCTCCACGCTCGCGTGTGTGTGCTCGCGGCGATGCGGAGGAAGCGGACGGGGAAAAGGGTAACGGTCGAGGCGATGTTGAATGAGGTCGTCGCGAAGGGTCTGATTAAGCTAGAGTGTGATGAGGCTATCGTTACGGCTAACCTGGAGGGTTTATGAGGCCGACGCATTGGGGTGGAGTGGGATTGGGGTCAGACGGCATCTTTCGCGTGGATGCCAGCGCGCTTCGGGCGTGGATGTCATGCTCGACACAGGCATGGCTAAGGTATGCGCGGGGGCTGACGACGAAGGGAGAGAAGGCGGCGTTGCTGGCGGGGACAGCAGGGCATGCGGCACTGGAGGCGTACTTTCGATCCGATGGGGATGCCAAGGCCGGGAGAGCAGCATTCGACGAGGTATACAAGGCGTGGGCGACTCAGAATGTGGCGGGCGACGATCGGCTAGCTCACCAGAATGTCAGCATCATCATGCGACGGTGGTTTGAGGCCCACGAGCGGAAGGGTGGGGGGAAGTACGCGAATCTACCCTGGACGGTCGTGCCGGAGTACGTCGAGGTGCCGTTTGAGTTGGAGCTAGCTGAGGGGATTCACCTCATCGGGAAAATTGACTTGCTTCCGCAGTACAATAATGGGTTTGTGGTGGTGGAGACGAAGACGACAGGGAGCATCAATTCGTGGTGGACAGCGCAATGGAAGCTCGCGGCACAGTTGACAACGTATCTCTGGGCGGCGAGGCAATGCATACAGGAGCGTGTGCTGGGTGTCTTCGTCAATGCCATTGAGTTTGGGAAGATCCCGAGCGACCCATCGAGGCGGTGTAAGACGCATGGGAAGAAGTACGCGGAGTGTGGGGAGTTGCATGCGAAGTGGGAGGTGCTCGGGCTCTATGAGCGCCCTGGGAGGATGATTGAGGAGTGGCATCAAGAGGCCGTGCAGGCTGCGACGAAGATGCGAGCGGTGTTTGAGGAGGCGGACTCGATCGAGGACGTGCAGCGTCTCTCGCAGGAGGGAATGTTCAACGGGTCCTGTCGAGGGTGCGAGTATGCGGAGGGAGTGTGCGACCTTGGGAGACAGCCGCATATGATCGAGGCGAACTTGGTCGAGGAGTGGTGGAATCCATTGCAGGCATAGGAGGGAGAGATGGCGAAGGCGATTGTGAGGAGTGGGGCAGCGCAAGCATTGGCGGTGAAATCGGTGGGAGATGCGGGGACGGTGACTGGGGAGAAGCCTGTATTCGATCCTACCGTACCTATCCCAATTACCCACTCGGCGATCTATGGAGATTCGGGGACAGGGAAATCGACGATGGCGGCGACATGGCCGAAGGTGCCAGGAAAGCCGATGCTCGTTCTGGCATTCGATCCTCCTGATAAGATGTCGCCCTATCTAGAGCAAGGGACAGACGTGGTAAGGCTGGAGGAGGAGTACTACGCTCAGCTTGGGATCAAGGCCGACTCAGTACTAAACGAGCACGGCGAGGAGATCGTCCGGGTGGAGTACTACATGGACCCAGATCCTTATGTCCCTCGTGCAATGGACCAGATCGAGAGTCGGCTAGCTGGATTCGAGGATGAGGCTCAGAATTGGTCTACAGTCGTGGCAGACTCGATGACGTTCTATCAGTACGCTGGAGTTCGTCGGGCGCAGAGTCGCCTCGGGTTCCCTGCTACAGACCCCTCACAGATCTTTAAGCCTGGGAGCGGATGGGATGGCCGCCAGCCGTTCAACATTGCGAAGATGGATGTGGAGCGCCTGCTCATGTCTGGGATGATGTGGTGGGGCACAAACACCGTGGCGATATTTCACACCTCTGAGTCCAGCGATAAAGAGGACTTTGGTGGGGAGGCAGTGAGGGGACTTCTCACGATCGGGAAGCTCCAGAAAAATCTTCCTGCCGGGTTCTCGGAGATTTACCGACTCTACGTCACACGCGGGTCGTCGGGGCATATACACAAGGCCCAAACTCGGCACGATGGACTGTGGGCCGCGACGAGTATTGTTGCGAAGGCCTCCAACCCATGCGAACCGACGTTTGAGGGGATCTGGGCGGGGTATACACAAAGGAAATCCAAGAAAGCGTAACAGCGTGGAGCCCTCTGCCCTCCGTGGCATACCTCGAATGTGCGGGGTCTACGGTCTGGGGGAAGGGGTGGGGGGCTCCTTTTTCCGGTGGGGCTGCGTCGATGGAGATGTAGCCTCACCATATTCCAAGGAGGTTTGAGATGGGTAGGATTTTACCGGCAGTGATTAAGGACCCGTTCGAACAGTTGCCGACGGGGGTGCTGGCACTTCGCGTCGAGAGCATGCAAGAGGTCATGCTTGGGAAGGAAGGCGAGGAGGTGTATGGGATCGAGGCAACCTTCACGGTGGCTGAGCCGAAGGAGGCTGAGGGACTGGAGCACCGTGAGGGATTCTTCATCGGGATTCGGGAGAACGACAAGGCGGTGGTGGCTGGGCGAGCGACCCCGGACCCGAACTGTGAGAGCGACGCCACGTTTGCGGCCAGGGCAGGGCGGTTCAAGAAGCTCTGTGCGGCGGCGGGGGTGTCGATCGGGAACGGGGAAGAGGGCGTCGATCTCGATCAGGTCTTCGCCGTGTGCGTCGGGAAGGTAGTGCTTGCCAAGGTGGAGCACAAGCCTTCCACGAACAATCCCGAGCTGATGAATGCCCGGGTGGCGAGGTGGATGGCTCCTGGGACGGCTGAGGTCGGCGTGACGAACGAGGCCCCGAAGTCGAATGGGGCAGCGGGTGCGCCGAAGGCTGGGCCGAGCCCGATGTCGAGACCGACACCTCCGACGATGGGGGCTCCGAGGGCCGCGACCCCACCCACGCGGGTTGCGCCTAGGCTGGGGCGGTAGAAGTCATCGTGCTGCGATGGGGGCTGGCTTCGGCTGGCCCCCGAAGGGGGGAGGGGGTATGACACGAGAGAATGGGAAAGGCACCTCCGCACCGTGGGAAGTTCGATGTGAGCAGGTAAGGAAGATTCTCCTCAAGATTGAGGCGGAGCTGGAGTTGATCCCGAGATCCGAGTCGAGGAAACTCATTCGGCTGTGGGTGGCTGGTGCTCAGGAGGCGCTGAAATGAGCGGCCACGTCCAGGGGAAAGGTCCATTTGACGCCCGGCTCGTCGTGGTAGCTGAGGCTCCCGGCAAGTGGGAGGAGCAGTATGGGGAGCCCCTCGTCGGCCCCAGCGGGAAGATTTGGGAGAGCTGGCTCCGTGCTGTGGGGCTCGATCGACGAGACATCCGCATCGAAAATGTTTGCGAGTTCCGCCCGCCGGGAAATGACGCCTCGGCCTGGGATCGCGGGACGTGGGAAGAATGGATGGAGGATCTACATGTACGCATGGCTCGGCTCGAAGATCCGTGGCTGGTGGTCCCGATGGGGAACTACGCGCTCTACGCCCTCACTGGCAAGGGGAAGGTCCCCTGGCACAGTCGCGATGGACGAGCAGTCCGTCCAGGTATACTTTCCTGGCGTGGCTCCATTTTGTCGTATCGAGACCGACGAGGTCGTGAGATTAAGTGCCTGCCGACTCCTCATCCGGCGAGTACATTTCGTCAGCCTGAATTAGAGGGGATTTGTCGGAGGGATTGGGAGCGGATTGCGGATGAGGTGAGGTTTCGGGAGCTGTACTTGCCTAGGCGAACCCATGTCATCTCACCGACGGTCGAGGAGGTGGAGAAGTTCGTGGGGGAGGTTCAGGGACTTCCAGAGGGTTCGGTGGTTGCGGTGGATATTGAGAACCCCCCAGTGAAGAAGGGTGGGCCATGGCCGATCGTGTGTGTGGGGTTCAGTTATCATCCTGAGTTCTCGCTCACCATTCCGACGACGAGGGCCTATTGGAAGGATGACGATTTGCTCAAGCGGGCCTGGGAGGCGATCCGTATACTCTGCGAGGGGCCTACTGAGAAGGCGGCGCATAACTGGTTCCACGAAGCCTACTGGCTATGGGAAGATCAGCAGATCGAACTGAAGCATGCCTACTGGGATACGATGTATATGAGCCACGCGCTGGACCCAAGCGGACCACATGGGCTTGATGACTGTGCCTCGCTCCATACTCGGCAACCGTACTGGAAGTCAATGGCGAGGGATAAGACCGGGAAGGGATTGTTCACGTCCGACACGGCGACATTTCATACGTACAATGGAATCGACGTGTGTGTGGGGCGGGAGTTGCAGGCATCCTACTACCAGGCTCTCCTCGATCAGGAACGCGAGACGAACGAGGGGCCAGTGAATGGGCTCGATTTTTACCTCACACACTATTGGGACAATTTCGATCCCCTCATGCGAATCATGCGGCATGGGGTGAGGGTCAATGAGCAAGTACGAGGGGAGCAGTACACGAAACTGCGTGCGCGGGTGGAGGGGATTCGAGGGGAGTTGAAAGTGCTCGTCGGGCATGATCTCTATGCGAAGAAATCCATCTCGACGGCCAAGCTCAAGAAGTGGTTCTATGAGGATCTGAAGCTGCCCGAGCAGGTTCGCAAGCGGAAGCCAGGGGTGAAGACGGTCACGGTGGACGAGGTCGCAGTCCGGACACTGATGCTGAAGCACCCCGAGATCCTCAAGGCCCCCGGGGAGTTGATCCTCGAACATCGACGTGTGGATACCCTCTCAAAATTCTACCAGCCCTCCAGGGTCGATGGGGATGGGCGATTCAGGAGTAGTTATGGACTCAACACCGAAGCGGGTCGTCTCCAATCTAAAGCGTCTCCGAACGGAACTGGATCGAATGCCCAAAATGTGGACCGAGATGCAAGAGATATGTTTCTCGCTGATGAGGGACGAATCGGTGTCGAGGTGGATCTCAGCCAAGCAGAGGCAAGAATTGTTTACTTGCTTATCTACCACCTCACGAGAAATGAGAAGTACTTACGCTCTGCTCGACTCCGCCCTGACGAATTCGATCAGCACACAGAGAATGCCGCGCTTATCTTCGGGAAGCCCCAAGAGGAGATCACGAAGTCAGAGCGGTACTTAGGGAAGAAAACCGTCCACGGCGCGCAGCGGGACTTGCATGGGAAGAAGTTCAGTGAGGAGTTGCTGAAGGATGGATACGTGCGAACGGAACAGGAGTGTCAGAAGATGATCGATACGTACCATCGCCGAGTGCCGGAGTTGTCGGGGGCCTACTTCCCCTGGATTCGTCGGCAGATCAACGATTATCGGATGCTGGAGAATTCTTGGGGGCATCGGCTGTACTTCACGTATGATCGGTTGAATGATGACACGTATCGGAGGGGGTATAGCTACCATCCGCAGTCTGAGGTGGGTATCCTCATGAACCAGCGAGGGCTCATCCCGATGTCGAGGCACCTCGCGCATGGAAACTTAGGGTTACTCAATGTTCACTGTCATGACTCGCTGTTTATGTCGCTGGAGCCAGAGGTGGCATTTGAGGCGACGTTGTTCCTTGTGAACTCATTGGAGGCCCCTCGGCGGTACTGCGGCGTCGATTTCTCCATGCCCTGTGAGGTGAAGATGGGGCTGTCGTGGAAGGCGAGTGTGGAATGGAAACGCATGCCGGACAGGAAGACGTTTGAGTCTGCCATGAGGGAAGTGTTGCATGGACTATGAAATCTGGGTCAACGACGGGGGCTGTGCTGTCTCCCTTGGGTTCTCAGAGGGTGCGACGTTCCGTGATGCTTGTGAGCGATTTGCCTCGAATAATCTAAACTTTTCTCAGTATTTTGATATCGAACGCATGACCTATTTTGGTCGTCGGCTATTCGATAATGAGTCGGATGCGAGAGGGTCATTTAGATGATGGAGGTACTCAGTGCCCGATGAACAACCTCGCGACCTGTTGGATCTCTATCTGTATCATATTGGCACCTCTGAAGTCCCGATGCAGTTTCATTTCTGGGCCTGCCTCTCCATGATCTCGGCATGTGTGGGGGATCGGGTATGGGTGCAGACGAATGCGGTGAATCGGGTCTACCCGAATCTATACGTGTTCCTGATCGGCCCGTCGGGGAGTGGTAAGGAGAAGGCGATCTCAACCGCTCATAAGCTCGTTGTGGAAGCGCTCGGGGCGGTGAAGGCTCACTATGTTGCGAATCGCCGAGATGAGTCGATGGTGGACAAGCTGCTCAGTTGCTACTCCGGCATGAGTACGAAGCAGAATATTCTGGAGTACCTCGTGCTCGGGGCAAAGATGGACAAGGTGACGCGAGTAAGGAAATCGACTCGATCCAAGTTCTACTTTGTCACGGAGGAGCTGGCGAATAGTCTCAATACTCCCGCCCTCGCACATGAGCTGGTGAAGCTGATGACCGCCCTTTTCGTACCGTCCCCTGCCCCCATGATGGAGGGGACACGAGTGAACGGATTCGTGGAGCTGTCGAATATCTGCCCGAATTGGCTAGCTGGGACGACGGATGAATGGCTACTCGAATGCATCCCCAAGACGTCGATCGAGGGAGGGTTTTTTGCGAGAGTCTGTTCGGTTCGGGGCAGGCGAAACTACCGCCAGCGGTGTCCGCAGATCATCTACCCAGACGACTATGATGAGGTGCGGGAGGAGATCCGGCGTCGGGTGGAGAGTCTCCTCTGGCTGGAGGGGGGGTATACGCTCTCCGATGAGGCGCGGAGGTATCACGACGAGTGGTACATGGGCCGACCTGAGCCCCAGGAAAGTGTCATGGAGCCCGCATTCAATAGAGCCGATGAGATGGTCTACAAGCTCTCGCTGCTCCTCGCGATTGCCAGTTGGCAAGGGACATTTGATTCGGAGGGGAATGTGTTCGGGCATGAGCCGTTGATCGAGCTGAATCATCTCCAAGAGGCGATCCATATTTGGGACAACCTCGCGGCTGAGATGCCGGGGACGATCAGGATGGCAAATGCCTCGACGCAGTCTAAGGATGTTGATCGACTCGCAGAGGTCATCAGCCGCTATAAGCAGATCATGCGGTCTGACCTGATGCGGATCGTCTCAAGCCGTGGACTGAATGCGGAGCGACTCGATAAGGCCCTCACGACGTTGATTGAGGGAGAGGAGATCAAGGCTCACACTGAGCAGCTCCCCGGTGCGACGAAGCCGAGACGGTGGTATGAGTGGATTGGGGGAGAGGAGGAGTAGGGGGATGGACTTTATTTTGGGGATGATCATGGGTGTGCTGATTTGTCTCCTGATCTCGGAGGTGGTGTGATGGAGTGGATTGTTGATGTCGTCGTTGCGCTACTCGGCGCGTGGGGCTGTGCCAGGGCGAGATTCTGATTGAAGTGTCGGCTCAGTCCCTCGTGCGAACTGGCCGAACGTGGCGAGTTTCTTGGGGAGATCCGGCTCGATCGCGAGGGACTCTTCGAGGGAGGGTTTCGCGGCGAGGGCTGAGGCTTGCCTGAGCATGGAGGAGAGGAAGGCGGGGGGTTTGCCGGTCCTCTGCATCTGAAAGACGCCCTCTTTCATTGCCTTGAGCCAGCGGGGGTTGCCGAGGATTTCCCCGAGGAGTTTGGGGCCGAGGAGGATGGTGGCGGCTCCGCCTCCGGCAGATCCGGCTGCCTTTTCGAAGTCTCCGGTGAGGGCATAGCCAGCCCCACCAGCAACACCCGCAGCGGCTCCAGCCGAGAGAAGCTGAATCGCGACGGAGCCTTGACCCTTGGGTCGAGTCCCCGCATGCTCCATCACCTTCGCGAAATCGACCATTTCCTTTGCGGAATTCTTGCCTAGCATCTCATCAAGCAGTGTCGTGCCGTACTTGTCCAATTCCCCCACGAGTTTTCTTGGGGAGAAGGTTTGGTTGACTTCATCGAATGCACGACGGCCCAGTGAGCTGACGAGCAGGGGGCGCATTTCGAGGTTCCAGCGGGGGCCATAGGCGGCCTTGATCGATCTGATGAGGTTGAGGTGCTCGGACTCTGAGGCGATGTTGTTGGGCATGAGGAGGCGAGCGAGGGAGCCGGGCTTCTTTTCGATCGTGTCGAGCGTCTTTTTCACAAATTCGTTGCGGTACTTTTCGGTCGCGGCGGCGTAGAACTTCTGGGCGCGTTCGTAGTCTCTGACGAGCGTGGTGTCGCTGGAGAGGGTCTGTTGACGTTTGAGTGACTCCATGACCTTGTCGTCGATCTGTTTGGACATGCGTTCAGCGGCCCCGATGAGGACCTGGCCTTCGGGGGAGCCTCCCAGTGAAGGTCGCTTGGCGATGTTGTTCAGCTCGGTCTTGAGGTGGATGGCTTGATCGAGTGTGAGCCTCGGCATCGCGAACCCGACTTGGGCACCCTTGGGGGTTTGGAGGAGGCTGATGATCTTGTCGATGGCCTGGACACCGGCTGGGTCCGGCATGCTGTCGCGGATCTTCGTGAGATTGTTCACCACGAGATTCCCGAGGGCACTGTTCGGGTCCCGAAGCTGTTTGAATAGGGGAGTGAGTTCGACCTGGCCCCCTGGGGCTCGCTTTCGGATGTCATCGAACATCACCTTTGCGGGGCGCATCATGTAATCCATCACGCGACCGTCGATGACGCCCCGGAAAGTCGCCTCCGCGTCCTTGGGGGCAAGCTTCTCCATCTGGGCCACGAACTGATCGAAGGCGGATTGGATCGCCACTTCGTTCGTCTGGTAGGTCTTTTTGAGGGGGCCGCCGAACCAGGCATTGTAGCTGAGGTTCTCGAACAGTTTGAGCATGCGGTGGGATTCCTCGCTGCCTGGCTCGATCATCTGCCCGGCGGTAAGGGTAGAGCCCCCCTTCTGGGCCGCCTTTTCGGTCATCTGGACGACGGAGCCATGCTGGGGGAGGATGTATTGGCCCATCTTCCCGGCCATCCAACCCACACCTTTCTCGATGACCTTTTTCCCACCAAGGCCAGTAATGATCTGCCCGGCTGCGGGAAGTGCCATCTCGGCGGACCCTTGGATAAGCCCGGACTTGGCGGCTTCGGTGAGGTTCTGGGCAATGCGATCGAGGCTCACTGGGACATCGTTGGCAAGGTCTTGAAAGGACTGCCCGAGGAAGTAGCCCCCGGTGGCCCCGATTGCGGCCCCCACACCGGCTCCAGCTTGGCTCCCAGCGACGGTGCCGACAGGTCCACCGGCGGGGGTGCCGAGGACGGCTCCAGCGATACGGCCAGGCTGAGCCCCAGCGAGCCCCCCGACAAAGGCGAGCTTCTCTGGGAGGTCGGCGAAGGTTTTGGTGCTCGTCGGTGCCCCACCAAGGTCCACCGTTTCGTCAGGAATGCCTCCAGAAAGGAGATCGTCGAGCGTGCTGAGTTCTGGGTCAGCCATCAGGGCTTCTCCTTCCCTTGGGCTTCCTTCTGCGCCTGGCGAGCCTTCTGGATCTTTCGATAGCCAAACGAGGAGAAGTCAGACTTGGGGTAGTTCTTTTCGAGGAATCCCAGGTCTCGCTCCAGCTCCGTCCCGGCTGCGGAGATGAGGGTCTGGACCTTTTGCAGGGCCGTGCGGAGGTTTTCCTTGGGGTCCGGCATGAACGTCAGCAAGTCACTCCGTTCGTTGAGTGAGGTTGCGGTGCCTGCGAATGTCTTTTTCTCGACATTGAAGATCTTGCCGAGGAGGGCGATGTACTTGGCGACGTCGGCGGGCACGGCCCCAAACTGCTTCTGGAAGGCTTGTTTGGTCGCGAAATAGAACGCGGGCTGGTCCCCGTACTTGTCGAGGAGAGACTGGCCGTCCTTCCCCTTCGTGGTGGCATGCTTCAAGATCGAGAGGCCGGTGACGTAGAGGTCATCGACGGGTTGGATCTTCTCAACGGCTCCTGTGGGGGCTTTGGAGAATTGGTGCTCGATCTCCTTGTGCTGCGTTTCAACCTTCCCCTTCTGGGTGAGGGCGCGAGATTCCTGCCCGGCCTGGATCTCGGCGGGGGACTTGACGGGGGCCTTCGGTGGAGTCGCCACACCCGGCTGAAGACGTTGGGCGGTTTCCTCGACGGCCTGAATGTCCTGAGCCGTGCCGAGGGCCTTCTCTTGGAACTGTCGCTGGAACGCCTGCTGCGTGATCGCATCCTGGGCTCGCCCGCCTGCGTCGGGGTCGAAGGGGCTAATCCCGAGGGCCTGGATCATTTCGGCCTGAGCAGGGCTGAACCCGAAAGCTTGGGGCTGTCCCATGACCGCGTCGTGCCACTCGCGGGGGACTTCGCCATCGACGGCGTAGGCCCCGAGTTGCATGGCGAGGGCGGCGTATTGGGCTTGGGTGCGACCTGGGAACGCCTGCTGCAGTTGAGGCATGATGCGCTGCGTGAGTGTCTCGGCCGCGACGTGCTTGGCCCTGATGGAGTCCTCCGGGCGAAGGTGTGGAGTCTGGTCAATCGCGCGGGAGAGGAACCCAGGGGGAATCGCCCCTCTCATGGCAGTCGGCGTCTTCGCCTCGCCCGCCGTCGCCAAAACTTTCGGGAGTGCTTCACTTGCCTGAGCCACAGCTTTCGTATAGGCGGATGCAGCAAGATCACCCTCCTTGGGTTGAATGACACTCTGCCAGCGTTGGGGGAGGTGGCCGGTTTGGTCGTAGGCAGCTTGGGTGGCGGCGACGAAGGCGGAACCGGCGTCCATGCGGCTGCGAAGGTCGTCCTCGATCTGCTTACGGACTGTCTCGAAGCGGAGATCCTCGTATTGTTCGAGGGCCTGGCGGTCCGGTTCGAGTGGGGGCTCGCCAGTCATTCGGCGTCGGGCGTTCTCGGCGTCCAGGGCGGCGTTGATTTTGTATACCGGCATGTTCTGGGCGCGAGCTTGGGAGATGAGGTCGGCGGTGATCTCCTTCCCTCCGAGGGGGCCGGTGGGGGTCAAGGTGACGCTAGCCCCTGACTCGGAGAGGCTTATGGAGGGTTTCATCCCGGCCCTGGGGCGGGGGATCGTGAGGTCCTGCGGCTGAGGGGTAGGGGTCACAGCCGAAGTCGTCTGTGGGGCCACGGAGGGCTGCGCGGGGGGCATTTGGGGGGTGGTTTGTGAGAGGGGGGTCGTTGGCTGTTCCGCCCCACCAAACCTCGCTCGCTGGCTCTCTAGCTCCCCCATCATCATCGACTGCTCGTGCATCAGGGGGTCGATAGGGGAGCCTTCAGGGGGAGCCCCGATAGGAGTCTGGAAGTTCTCCACCTCGACATCGCGGTAGCCTTCCCGAAGCTCTGTGATCCGGTCGTCGATCCCGTGCATGCGGCGGTACATCGCCGCTGTGTCGATGGGAATGGTGGGAGGCCCCTCGCTTGGTGTCACCGGGGAGGGCGTCGCCATCGTGGATGTCGTGGGTGAGGGAGCGACCCCTGGTGCGCCTCCAGGCATTGCCCCCTGCGACTGGAGATAGCCCCTGATAAGATTCTTCCACTCCTGCTGTTCAGACCACCGCTGCGTCGATTGGCCCACCATCGGGGCGACGAGGTTGGGGTCCATCCCGCGCTTCACCGCACTTTGCCCCAGCATCATCGCGGAGTCGGGGTCGAGGTCGCCCTTGAACAGCTCTGTGAAGTACTTCTGATTCTCCATCTGGATCGCTTGCTGCTGCTTTTCCTGCTTGAGCTTAAATTCAGCTTGCTCAGCCTTGCGCTCATCATAGCCTTGTTTGGCTGATGCCCCGGCAAGCCCAAGCATCGCGAGAATGGCGGGAAGCATTAGTAGAGATTTCCCTGGTTGCGGTAGTGGATCGTGCCGTCGCTTCGGTAGAGGTTATCTCCGTTCACATAGCCGATTTGACCATCGTAGAACTGGACGTGGTTCCCGTACTGGTAGCCGGAGATGTGGCCGTAGATGTGGGGGCCGGATTGGTATGAGAAGTCGTCTCGATTGTGAGTAGCACTTCCAGCCCCAGCGCATCCGGTAAGGGAAAGCATAAGGATTGAGATAAGGTATTTCACTATCAGCCTCCTGTCTGCCCCGCTGTAGCTCCTCCACCAGCTTTCGCGGCACCCATTGCGAGCTTCATAAAGTCTCCAAGGAGGCTGGCATAGGCTTGATTCTGACTGGACATCACCGGAGCCTGCGCCCCAGCGGCCCCTACTGCTGCGTTCGCTCCCATCTGCATTTGACCCATGGGGTTCCCGCCGAACTGCTGAATGAACCACTGAGCCATCTGGGGGCCAATCTGCCCGATTGCGTTCTCGCTCTCCATCCGCTGGTTGGCAAGGATGGATTCTCCAAAGGGAGTACCGAGTAGTCGCCGTCCCTGAAGCCCCATCGTGGTTGCTCGCATCGCCTTCCCGCTGGAGAGCCGCATGTTGTCCATCATACGGGTGATCATCGGCATCTGGGCCTGGATGCCGCCAGTGCGAAGGGCTTCCGTGAGCTGTTGATTGATCTCCCGCTGGACAGGCATGCCCATCTGGACGAACTGGTCGGCCATTCCAGCCGCCTGCCCAGCAAATGGGTTCGTTTCCTTGGCGGGTCGAATGCCAAAGATGGACCCAAAGAGGTCTCCTGCGCCTTTGGTCAGCTTATCGAAGAGTCCCATGGTGTGCTCCTTGATCCTCTATTGTAAGCCCCTCCAGCTCCATTGTCATCCTCTTCCCGCGCTTGGTTGGCTCCCTGGGATATAGACATCCGCCTCAACACCGAATAACTCAACCGTATCGTTCGCATCCCCCCGAATACGGACGGAGAATACTCGACAGGTTTGGCCGACGTTGAATTCAACCATTTGTCGGGAGGGGGTAGAGATCGTCACTTCTTGGGCGCTAGAGCCATCGATGAGACACTCAACCTGAAGCTGGATATTTGATGTATCGATGTCCAGATAGATTCGCTGGAGTACGGCATGTTGGGAGATGTCCTGGAGGTTCCCCCCAAGTTCCCAGTCGATGGAGATGCCTGCCCCCGTATCCGTTGTGAGGCCCTGTAGCTCTAGGCTCTGCGCGTCCCCATTGAAGCTCGCATAGAGGTTATCATTCGGGTTCGACATGGTAATCGTGGAGCACCCTACCCCTAGCTCCCGCCACGTCTGGGCCATGGTGTGATACGCCAGCGTGCGCGAGGTGTTCGCCAAGAAAATCTCGTCTCGGCCATAGGCGATAGAGGTGGGGGAGAAGATAAAGTCCAGCTCCGTCGTCGGCGAGAGCCTCGTGAGACCCTCAAACTGATCCCATCCAATCGGTATCGTACGTTGCCCATCGAAGATACGAAGCGTGCGATCTGTGGCGTAATAGACGATCCCCGATGGCGTGACAGCAATGACCCAACTATTCCCCGGAACGATCCCCTGCGTGGCACTGATCTTGGTTGCGACGAACGGCTCAGTTGTTCCATCGATTCGGTAGATGCCATCTCCCCCAAATGCCCAGTTACGTTCGTTCCACTCAACCCCCGCAATGATGCCGGAGCCGGGAGAGCCTGTCCGCATGAACCCCTGCACACTCTCAGGCCGTCCGGGGGGGCTATAGTAGATCCTCTCCTGAGACCCCGAGCTGGAGCCATCCTGGCACCAGAACATGCGTTGGAGGGAGGGACTCCACCAGGGGAAGTTGTAGCCTGCATCCGGCTTGACATTATCAAAGAACAGGAGGTCCGTGTTCAGGTTCGCATCGACCGTGTTGTCGTTGTATGTCGTCGTGGAGTTATCGCTGATTGTCGTGAGGAGGAAAAAGAGCGATCCTCCTGCCGAGGTACGATAGATATGTCGGCGATCCACCTGTGCGTCGGTGGACACCGGGATGCTCGTCAACTGCACCTGCCGACTGGCTCCGATCGTGACGGAGGCCGCGCTGGAGGGATTGCTCTCTGACCCGGTCAAGGAACTCCCGAAGGTGACGCGATATTGGTACGTCCCCGCCGCCATTGCTCCTGCACCGTTGTCGGCTGCGGTGGGAGCTGTACTAGGGGCCGCGATACCCCATTCATGGACAGTCGTGGGGGTGCCGGTACGAAACTTCCCCTTGACTCCACTGGAAGAGATGAAGACCCAGTCTGTGCCACCATTCTCGACAGGGGCCACAATCGTGATGGGGCGATCCTCAGTGAGACTCGATGTCACGATCGAATTGCCGTAATACATCGTCGTCGAGGTGGAGATGATTGGAAACCCCGTTCCATCGACCCCGATCTGGATGGCATTGACGGGGTTTGGGGCATTCACGTTGGCCCGCTGACTCCCATTGCGCGACCGGAGCGACGGCTGGCGAACGGAGTGCATCCCTACTGAACGACGCACGAACCCCTGCATCGTCTGCTCTTTCCCGCCGAGGACCCAGAGGCCCTTGCTGAAGTCGTGCCAGGAGATTCTCATTGATGCGCCTTCATGGTATGAATTCTCACACAGGGACCAACTGAGACAACATATTCGGTCATGACGTATCGACGGATCTCCTCGCAGATCTCCTTCGTATCGTAGGGGCCGAGCATCACGGATTGATCCGTGCTCGCCACGACGGCAATGAAGTACCACACAGCGACAGCAATCATGGTCCCACCGCCAGGGGTACCCAGCGTTGAGACTTACCATCATAGATCAATGCCAGTTGCGACCCGGCAGTGATCGTCAGGGTTGTGCCGGTGCGAAGCGAGATACGATTCTCCTCCTCGATGCCAGTGAATTCATGCCTGAGCGTAATGGTCTGTGCGCCGTTGTTGCGGATCGTCGCGACTCGACCATCGAATCCGCCCGCGAACCCCCCGAGGGTGAGGGCGGTCACGCTGGAGAGGAGGAAGAGACTTCCTGCCCCGAGTGTATGGACTCCCTTGAATCCTGCCGCATCGGGAGTAATCACTTGCGCCGTCTCGCCCTCCCCCACAAGAGGAGTCGTCAGACTTTGGAGGATCTCATTCAGCGTCGTAATGAGTTCGTTCATCTCCTCGACCGAGATCGTCTCGCTTCCCCCGCGCCTGATCTGTGGGATGGAAGTAACCTTCTTCACAATTGCACCATGGAGAGAAGGAGCGTAGACATCTGCTCGCACATCTGGGCCATTGTATCGTCTCGGTGATTGCTCTCGCGGGAGAATTCTCGGGAAAGGATCTCATAGGCCAGCGGTAGCTCAAGCCACTGTGGGACAGCGACCTGGAGCTGAGTATGGAAGAGGGTCAAGGTGCCGGGATAGTCCGGCACTGGATAGAGTCGGTAGGTCCTCGTTCCCTCACCCTCCGTCACATACCCTACCGGCTCTCCGCGACGGTCTCGCCACTGTGGGTCGAAAGACTCAAGGGATCGAAGCGAGATCGGGTCCAATTGACGATCCTCAAAGAACACCGCCACGATTTTCATGGCGAGTGTGGGAAGGGTCACACTCGTTTGGCCGGAGGAGATGGATTCTGTGCTGATCTCGATGAGCGCCGTCGTCCAGGCCAAGTCTCGCATGACCGCGTCGAAGAAGGTGTCGAATGTGTGGGAGTCGATCTCCCCGATCGAGAGGCTGGAGGCAAGGGAAAAGATACGAAGTTCACTGATCGAGAACGCATCGAGCTGGACAAATTCCCCCACGCCTACCGAGTCAGACACCACCAGCAGGACGAGGTGCATCCTCGGGGTGACTGACTCAGAGACGGTGACAGCATCAAAGACGCTGACATCAGGCATGGGGTTCTACCATTGATAGCCCTTCCCGTTGAAGGACTCGTTATTGTTAAAGTTACGTTGCTGCTGACTGTTCTGGTTCTGGGCACTGGCTCCAGCACCGGACTGGGTGTTGTTCGTCACCGTATCGCCGCTCCCTTTCAACCCTTGCCCGATCGCATACCCAGCATAGGCTCCCGCCGCGCTCGGGAGGGCATACTGTAAGGGTCCCGCAATATACCCCGGGGCCGAAGTATGGCGGTCATTCGGGGCCACGATGAATGAGCAGTTTGTGTACCCATCCGCCGTCTTCGTCTGGCATCGCTCCATGAAATTCCGTTGCTGAGTCGCGGCGAACGGCGAGGGGTCTGTGATGGTCCGCATGACCACGTAGGACCCACTTCCGTCAGGATACCCAATCGCGCTGTTCGTTCCGCACCCAGCCAACAGGACTGCCACTCCTATCAAGATCCACGCTCGCATCTCAACCCTCCTTTAATTTTGCCCCCAATGGTTCCGGCTGATCCTGCACCACATGCAGGCGCTCGGCGAGGAATTCGGGGCGGGCTTCCTCGATGAATCGGTTAATCGCCTGCTGAGAGGCCGCAAAGTCCTTTTGCCGCAAGAGAATGATCCCTTCAGCCAGCCTCAGCAGTGACTCATGGTACTCCTGGGGGATGAAGACCGTGTCACTGTCACTCCCATACCCAACATACATGGGTACATACACAATGTCAAGCGTGATGGAGGAGGAGGATGTGGGGTAGATGAGGAGATAATCCTGCCCCAATTGTGTCCAGGCCTCGTGGCGTGGTCCGACTTTCCCCCACCACAGTCGGTCGAGGTGAGTGAACTGGGAGAAATCGGAGAGCTTCGTCAGATCGCGCCCCCCATCCCGCACGTGCATGACACGGAGGCCGAGGTTGTTGGTGGTGAGGCGATAGTGATTCTGGCCGGGAACTGTCGAGAGGGTTGTCGTGCTTAGCTCAGGCTTGAGCGCGAGGTACATCTGCCACTGGCAATTGAGGAACACCTCCCGAACAAGGGAGCGAGCGTGGAATTGGCCCTGTGCATCTCGCACCCGTTCGAGGAGGATGTCAACCAGATTGCCGATGGTTGCCACATTACTTGCCTTTCTTCTTTCCCTTCTTCATACCTTCCTTACACATCTTCTTCATGCCGGTCTTATACATCTCATCACCCCCTATCTGGGCCACATGGAGAGAACCTGATCTTGAGCCGTGCGGATGTCGGAATCACTCATCCCAATCCCAGGTACGCCGAGAATGAACGTAAGATCGTCGAATTGATTGTCGGACTGCATCAGCTCACGGATGTAGACTTCCCATTTCGTCTCCTGGGTCCGCATCTCGTTGCGCCAGAATGCGGCCTTTTCAATCTCACCCTTGTCAGCCGCCTGCGCCATCTTGTAGCGGTAGATATCGATGAGGACACCTTCCTTGAGCGCGTACTTCTGAAGCTGTGGCGGGAGGGCGTCTTGGGGCTGCATCTCCCCCACGTTCGGCCACCAAATGTACTTGAGTGTGAGGGGGTCCTGCTGGTAGGGGTAGATCTCCACTCGCCGCGTGCCGTCTGGGAGGGCTGGAGCCTCCGCCACGATGTCAGGACCACGGCCGACGGCCTGCCTGGAGGGGTAGGCTTTATCGAGTTCCTCTCGCTGCCTCAAGTCAAACGCGATTCGACGCTCGGCGTAGATGAACTGACGACCGATGAATGTGGCGAGGGGGTCGAGGGGAATCCATTGCTGGACGATCGTGTAGGAGGAGGCGGAGGCTGAAGACTCCGTGTAGGGGGAGGCGATCTTGAGGACTCCAGATGTTACATTGACGATTTCGTGCCAGACGACTTTCCCTCGAATGTGTCGCCCGATCATGTCTGATGTCCAGGCCGCTTGGGCTGTCGCATCACCAGTGATGAGGTCTGAGCCGAGGGTAAAGTTGGCGAGCCCAGCCGTCACTTGGCCAGGCACCCTCAGCTCACCGACTCGACGAAGGTGACGGAGACGGACTCGTGTGGCAAGTTGCTGGTAGCGGGCGACTACCCACTGTGAGGCAAGGAGATGCCCAGCGGAGCAATCACAGGCGGCAAGGGCATCGCGTGCGACATCTTCAACTCGATGCGGCATGGATGTCCTCAGAGACCGACAGGGCCAACGGTCCTAAGGGGTTTTCGAGGTCTGGAGGGATGATCGCAATGATGTCATCATGCTGGAGGATCTTGAGGTCAAGGCCGTTGTAGGAGAGGTCGATCCCGGCATAGCGACCGACGACGACACGATCGCCAACCTTGACGAGCGGCATCCGCTGCGTGAAGTTCACCCACCAAGGCTCGTCACTGACTGCGTAGACCGTTCCCAAGCTGCAATTGTCCCTCGCGTTTTCAGGGACGATGATCGAGCCAATCTTTTCCTCTGGGGGATCGAGCTGGATAGCAACCTTGCCTGGTATCATTTTCATGTCGTCTTGGTCCTTTTCGTGCGAGAGCGGGCGAAATCTCGAAGCTGGTCCTCACTCATGCCAGTTTTCGTTTTCTTCCCCGCTCGCTTGCGGGCCAGTTCAGCACCCATGAAGCGTTGCTGCTTCTTTGAAGTCGAGGGCACTAGACCTCCTGAAAGAACATGATCCAGTCATAGGTCACGGTCTGGGACGCGCCACGGAACCCGGTGATGAACTGCATCACATCAGCAGCGGCGTTGGGGAGATTCGCATCCCCCGCCGCAATCGTCTTGCTTACCAGCGCCGTTCCATTGTGGTAGGGGATCACGTTCCCCAGCTTATCCACCACGAACCCGATGATCACATAGGTATCATCGACAAGGACGCTCGGGAGCATCAGCGTGCGCTCCGTCGAGGTCCCATCCTGCCGAGCATGGAAGTCGAGATTCGTCGCTGCGTTGGCTTTCTCGAAGAAGATGCCGTCGGCGGGAAGGGTGTTCGTGACGGTCGGCTCGGTGTCGGGAGTCCCAAGCCCGAAGAAAAACTCCATCGATGTGATCGTGGAAAGCTTGCAGCGGGTGAAGCACCAAATTCGCTTACCGACTTGGTAGACGAATCGAGCCCCGAGAGTCGTGCTCCCGTATTGCAGGGTCGGATCGCAGTTTGCAGTCGCGTCGGCAGTCAGGACGATCTCACCGTGACGGAGGTTGTTGATCGCGACCGTTGCTGTACCAGTAGCACCGGAGAGCGCCCAGCCAGAGCCAGAACCCTCGGCAGTGGGACCTTCCCAACCGAAAAACTGGTTAAAGTACCCCACGACGCCAGCGGCCCCAGATGTACTCGGCTCGCCGTCTCGGGGGAGGATCTGCCCAAGAACTTCGAGGGGAAGTCCATCGTAGGGATGGACATGTACCCCTCCCACATCTTTCGTGTGCCGGTAGACCCACGGTGAACGAGATCCACTCATGTTCGGGCTCCTTTCCTCGTGGGCTAGCCAGTGCTGCCGTCGATCCCACGCCAGCTCCCGAAGGTGCTGACAGTGTGGCGCTGGTAGCAGGTAAACACGGCGTTCTTGGTCCAGGGATTGTCGAAGTTGTCGAAGATCGGACGGTCACGCCAGCGGAAGTTGATGTCGTGCTCGCCCTTCTTCGCCTGAAGGTGCCAGTGGTTGGCGTTCGTCTTGTAGTGCGAGACCATCCAACGGAGATCCTCCTGCACCAGCGCGTTGATTTCGTTGTCCGCGCTGTAGGGCCGTGAGGAGCTGCCGAGGATCTCGCGGGCGATGAAGACGTTCGTCGCGCTCACGATCGCCATCGTGGGGCGGATCAGTTGAGGCAGTCCGCGCTCGTTGGTGAGGTTGTGGAATCGGATGAGCGCGTTCTGGATCGCGGTGACGCTGAATCCGATGTCGGTCGAGGGACGATTCGCCTGGCTCGTGCCGGTCGCGAAGCTTACGTGGGCAGTGGAGCAGAGGGACTCACCCGCTGTGAACCCGACGAATGAGGTCGAGAAGGCGTTGTTGTGAGCGTCCCAGCCTGCCACCTCTTCCCGGTTGCGGGAGCTGCGGGCCATCTCGCGGACCATGTCGGCCATCGTGCCGTACAGCTCGTCTCGCCACATTTCCCAGGTAATCTCGATCGCGAGACCGTAGGGAGTGGCGGTGTAGGCTTTCGTCCCGCCGAGGATGGGCTGGTCGAGATTGAACTGGCTGCCCTCGGGTTTTTCCCCCATCGGGCCGAGACCGGACATTTGACGGTCGGTCTCTGGGTTCCAGTTCATATCCTCGACATTGACAACCTGTGTGTACTCGGTGGGGTATTCTTTCCCCGTTTCGAGATACACTTTGCGTAGGTCCGGTGCCAGAAGGGCACTGAACGCTTGGCGTGTCATAGACATGGGATGCCTCCTTCGTTGACTTCAGACCTACGTGTTGTAGACGGTCGTATCTTCCAAGAACACGAACAGGACTCGGGATCGGACGGTGCCCGCTGTAATGTCGGTGTTATTCTTCACGCCAACGATGCAGACACAGGTATTGGTCGTGTCGTTCTCGTCCACGTACCAGTTGTTGGACGAGTCCACCTGGAGGGCGTAGTCGGTGAACATGTTCGTGATGACGAGAGCATGGTTCTCGTTCGACTGATCCTCCAGGGTCGCCTCATAGACGAAGTCCGGAGTCGCGGGCCAGTAGAGGCATTCAGCACCCTGCGTGCCAGTTGAGTTCCCCGCTGCGACTCCGACGATGTCGGCGACAGGGTCAGCCGAGGCTTCGACAAGGTATCCAGATGAGCGAATGAGGGGGGCTCCAACCGTGAAATCCTGCGAGGAGCCTTCCTGGCCGCGCATGAGTCGATGCCCCATCCCCGAGTGCTGGCTGGGCCGGATTGAGATTGCGTTGGAGAGAAGTGTGCTGACAGCCATGATAGCCTCCTTTACAGTCCGTCAATCCTGCCGTCGCGGAGCGATTGGTCGAGTTTTTGGTTCGCTGCCATTGCGCCTCGGGCGCGGGATTCCATCGTCTTGAGGAGATTGGGGTCCATGTTGTCGGGTGTGTGGACGATGACGCCACGACCACGGTACTTTTCGCCGAGTTCTTGAAGGGTGCTGTGGGAGCTTCCCGACATGCGAGCGGCCCGCTCACGCTCCAAGCGGAGATGAGCATCGTAGAGAGGCTTCGGGATACGCATGAGGATGACATCACCAACTCGACGATTACCTGCGACATCCTTGACTTCGATCGCCTCAGGCATGTCACCGCACACGATCTCCCAGCCTTTCTCACGGAGCTTGTTCTTGACCATCAAGCCGCGAGCGTGGCTCGGGGAGTCGAAGTTGACCCAGCAGTATTCGTAGCCAGGCTGGCGATTGGTGACGGAGAGTTCGTCCATCTGGGAGACAAGTTCGGATTCGAGTGTGAGGGAATTAGGATCGATCGCTTCGACCCCCTCAACCTTCGCCCGCTTTTCACCTTCTTCGGCCAGGATATCCGCTCGACGCTTCAATTCCTCATCGCGCTGATGACCGGCGGGGGGGAGGCCGGGCTGGGTGGACTTCACGTCTGAGCCAGGGCGTCTGACGAATGGACGAGATTTGACTGCGTCACTCATGCTTTCACTCCTTCAGCTTTGCGGGCCTTGACAAGCTCCTCAACAGAGTTATAGCCCCAAGACTTGGCATATTGCTCGGGGGTGCGACCCATGCTTTCGAGGATCGTCAATTCTTCTTGGGAAAGGCCGTTGGCTGTCTGGGTGTCGTCCTTAATGACGGTCGTGCGGCTTGTCTGGCCGGTGCTTCCGCCGGTGTCTCGGTCGCGATCCCCTCGAACCGCTCCACGGCGAGCCTCTTCCTCGATCTCGTCCATGTGTTGGCCGACGATGAAGGAGTAGGCGGCGAAGTAGGCATTGGGGTTCTTGAGGTCATCGGGGTGAGCATTCGCCAACGCGGCCTCGATTTCCTTCTTGTACTTCTCATAGTGCTTCATGCGAGGGGTGCCATCGGCCTTGCGAGACCCCATTGCCATTTCACGGGCCATTGCGGCGAGGCTGCGAGTGTTGGAGTCCTGGGTTGCCTGGAGAGTCTGTTTCCACTTCTCCTCGCGGGAGCCGATGAGTCCGACGACCTTGGCGAGGCCAGCTTTCGTGTTACCCTGCTCAAATTCGGCAGCGATGTCTTCGAGGGAGGGTTCAGCGGGAGTCGTGTGCGGTGCGCCGACTTGGGTATTGCGGGCCGCTGCGAGGGCTTGAAGGGAGGCGTTGATTCCCTCGAAGGCTTGCTGCATGCCGGTCTGGAGGGCGGTAAATTCCTCGCGGCTCACCGGGGGAGGGGTGGTGGAGGTCGTCGATTCGGTTGTAGTGGTCTCTTCAGTTCCCTCTGGCATGGATCGCCTGCTCCTCTCGTTCTTCTGCTGTGGCGTCAAGGAGGAGGACTTGAAGTGCCTCGACGCGGCCTTTGATCTTCAACACCGTCTCGAAATCCTTCGCGTTCATGAAATTTGACTGAGCCTCGTGAATGCGTTGAGTGAGATACTCTTTGTAATCCTCATACCCAACTCGATGTTCCTTCAGCGCGTCAAGCCATATCATAGGGCATCACTCCTGCAATTGCAATATCTATGCCTGTCCAGGTTCGACATTGCCAGTGGGTTGCTGTGCGGGGTTGGCTCCCTCCATGAGCATGGGGAGGAATGTCATCATGGCTTGAGCCTGCTGTATCTGATCGGCCTGCTCCTGCGCCTGCTGAATCTCGGGGGCGATGTCCACGATGAAGGTCGCGGGGTCGCGGGTCTGGTCGAACGTGCGTAAGGTGCGATCGAGGAGTTCCCCGAGCGCCTGAGAGGATTTGAGCGCGACGGTGCGAACCTGTTCGGGGACTTGGGGATTGGAGATCATCGCCACGAGTTGGATCATCTTTTCGTAGTAGGGTTCGAGGAAGTTCGCGAGCATGATGGCGTTCTGGCGATCAGCATCTCGGTTGATGCTGGCGCTGGAGGCAGTGAGTTCCACGCTCACATGCTGGTCGAATTCTGGGTCCATGAGAAGCTCGATGACGAGACGGCCTTCCTCGGGGCCTAGGCGCTTGATGATGTGGTCCTCGATCTCGATGTCGCCATCCTTGAGCAGCTCGCTGTATCGCCACACCGCCTGTCTCACAGCCGCGCTCGTCGCCAGCCGTACGCCGTCGAATGCAGGGGTGAAACGCTTGTTCATTTGCTGGATGAGGGAGAGGGCTGTGATGCCAGGTGTCCGATTGCCGAATGTCTGAGACTGTGATGGCTGTGTCAGTTCGTTCGCCCCCACTCGACGCTGCGCGAGGGAGTCGATCATGGCTTGAGTAGCTGGGAGGGAGTTGTAGATGTCGGCCATCGCTTCAGGTTTGAGATCGTCTGGGTCCGCGAGGGGTACAACACGATTCGGCCAGAGTTTGAGGTTATCGGGAACCGTGCCGGTGCGGGCCTTCCAGATGCGAGCGTTGGCGAGGATAACATTGAGTAACTGCTGGTTGTGGAGGATCGTCTCCTCCTCCTGCAAGGTCTGCAACATCTCCATGATCCCGATGCCCCAGAAGAGATGTGGGCGAATCTGGTAGCACATCTTTTCAATGGGGCGCTTGTCGTAGGGGTTGTAGCGGACTTCGAGGAGGCTATTGCTGGTTCGGTCCCAGGTGATGAGGAGATCCTCGTCGAACCCATCATCGTCGATGTCGTAGTAGGCATAGAGGTAGTGGATCTCGAAAATATCCACCCGACGAGTCGTCTCATCCTTCGTGCGGGCGAGCGTCTCGCGGCGATGGCGGACCCAATCCTTCGAGGCAGTGGGGGTACATTTCGAGATGTCCCACTTCCTATATTTTGCGCGTCCATTCAGCTCCGATTGCGTGTGCCAGAAGCGTAGGCCGATCCAAGGAATCTTCTGCACGTCGAGCATGACGCCGCCGGGGGTGATAACGTCTTCGACGGGGTGGGCCAGGACGACGGGGCGACGGGACTTGACCTTGAAGGAGTGCGCCTTCTGAACGTGCTCCTGGAATGGGATGTAGTACACTCCGGTTCCAAGCTGGCAGTCGTCCATGATGGCCTGCTCAGCAGCGAGACGAAGATCTAGTTCATTCTGGGCCATGTAGTTGACCCAGGTCTGAAGGGCCTTCGCGTGGCGGATGAATTGGGGGCCGTTGACAGCGCGACAGGTGATGATCGGGCTGACAGTGTAAATCAGGTCGATGATCTGGGCGTAGATCGAGTCGCAGGCGATTGCGCCGAGCGGAACTTCGACGTTGGGGGCGTTCTCGATTGGGGTATTGACGACGGCCTTCTTGGGGACTGCCTCATATTGACGAAGCAGATCTTGCCACAGGCGCTCCTGAGCAGACTTGGCCGCGTAGGCATCCTCGACTTCTTGCTGGACCCACTGCCCGCACTTGCCGAGCTGTTCAGCAGTGGGGTTAAGCACCTCACGCTGCGGATATTTCTCAAGGGTTCGCATGGGGGCCGGGGATCTCCTGCTTATCCGTCGCTGCCGCAACCACAACGCGTGGCTTGTCATATCCTAGTGCGCCGATGAGGACGGGGACGAGGCCCGCGACGATTGGGCCGAGCGAGAGCGCGTCAAGGTTGCAGCCGACTTCTTGGAGTTTCATGGTGAGGTATTCGTAGACCGCTGCGCCGGTACCCACACCAATGAGTGTCTGCTTCTTGTTTGTCCATGCTCGATCCACGAAACCTTCGACAGCTTTCGTCACGAGAGGCATTAGTGCAGTCATCCAGAGTGGCATGGTGTCCTCCTATCGACGAGTCAGGAGCTGATCGACCTTGTTTTCGAGGCGCTCAAGACGGCGAGTCAGTTCAGCCTGGACTTGCCAGTAGCCACGTGTCTCCTGCTCGATTTTCTGCTCGGCGACTGAGACGCGCTCGCGGATGGAGCTAACCTCAAAGGCTGAGGTCGTTCGGTCCCCGAAGTAAAAGACAATCCCGACGACGATCCAGCTTGCGACAGTACAAATCTGGAAGAATCGGTCGAAGTTCATTCATACCCTCACCCAATCATTGTGACGCATCATGTAGGCCAATTCCTGTGCCCGGGAACCGACCTGTTTGGACCATTGGCTGTTCAGCATCTCGACAGCGGCTTGCTCACAAGCCCCACCGCTGAGGGCATGGAGCATTTTCTCGAACTTGAGGAAGCGGGGGAGGCCCAAGTTGAAAAGCATGGAGAGGATGACATATTTACGGATTTGGGTGAGGCCGGAGAACCATGGAAACGTCGCGGCTTCACGCTCACACCGCTCGATGTCGCTCGCGAGGAGGACGAGCGCCTCAACCTTGGAGATCCCGACATCCGTGAGGTTGCGACCGATTCCGATGGTGAGCTTGCCGACGATATCGCGGTAGGGTTTGAGGCGCATGCCTTCATGACGGATGAGGAGATCACGGAGGAGATTATCCACGTCGCCTCCGAAATGGGCCCCAGCTTCCCGGCTCAGGGGTTCCACAGTGGGAGTGGACACTGTGGCGGGAGAGGGAGAGGCGGGTTGCTGGGGTGTTCATGTTCCAGCCCCGATGCCGCGAATGTTGGCAGTCGCACCGGAGAGGTTGTTGATGGTGTTTTGCACGAAGCCGTTGCCGAGATCGCCGTTGAGGATGATGAGGAGGCCCCCGGCGCTGACGGTGGGGCAACCAAATCCTTGTGACGGGAGACCACCGTTCAAGGCTACGGTGATAGTACGATCGGTTGTGAGGACGAGTGACTGAACACTGTCGAGAAAGTTGAGAGGGATAATCGTCCCTTCGCCAGTCGAACCGTGGGCAGGAATCTCAACCGCGAATGATTGTAGTTCGTCCGCTGTCACTCGGCGGCTCAAGGGAAACCCGGCAACCGACATCCCGTCGATCTTCACTTGTACGGTGACTTCGAGTGTCGGCACGGTCCCTCCTCCACTTGCAAAATCTATGCCACTCATCTTCTGACATAGCTTCGATCTTGTCAAGCACGGAGGCGAGAATAGGCCAGCCGAGAGGGATGGAGCTATTTTGGTCCACGTGGTTTACCTTTCGGTCGATGACGGACGGGGACGTAGAGGGGGTAGCGTTGTCCGTCATTGGTGATGTGGAAGCAGAAAAAGCCGGTGTCGCAGAGGAAAGGGTAGCGTTCTTTTGCGAGGGATTTCCAGCCGGACTTTTCGAGGTACTTGCCGGTGATGACACGGTTGCACCAGGCCAGGTCCTCGGTGCCGCTGAAGCCGTGGGGGGCTCCAGTCTCGGGGTCGAAGAAGATCCCGGCGGGGTTGTCGAAGACGCGCTTGATCGTACCGATGCCTTTGACTTCGTACTCAGGGGCATCGTCCCACATGACCTTCATGATGCTGCGGTGGATCAAGGTGCAGCCCATCGGGATTCCGTCCACCATCACATGATCCCCGAGCCTCCAGCCGGTGAAGTGACCGTTGCCGCGACCTCGGTAGATGAGGGGCTCAGGGGGGTCGCACTTGGCGAAGTAGAGTCCACACATGACGGGGTACTTCTTCCCATACTGACGAATCAGCTCTCCGATCTTGACGAAGCCGGTGGGTGGGAGGATCACGTCATGGTCGAGGAAGAAGAGCCACTCGAAGCCTTCCTTGATGAAACGATCCACGACGATGTTACGAGCTTCTGGAACTGCATAGCCGAGGGGACTATCGGAGGGCATCATCGGCGTGCAATCGCTGTGCCCCCAGTTGCAGGGGATGATCTGATTCCATCGCGACATCGCCCATTCGCTACGGAGGGTGCCGGTCATGGGGATACCGATGAGGAGCTTCTTCGGTGCGAGGGCTCGTACATCGGGGTTCATGAGCAGACGCATGTAGGGATGGTTGAATTCGTTTGTGAGTGACACATTCTCCCGCTTACTTTTTCTCATTGCGCTTCTCCATGCGGATTTCGATGTTGCCTGAGTGGTGGATCGCCACGTCCACGATCTTCCACGGCTTGGGCTGATAGATTTGGTAGAGGGGCTTGTCGGGGTCGAAGTACTGTGGGGTCGCTTCGTTCCAGGGTTTGATGTGCGTCGGGTCCTGCCAGTGGCCGAACGAGCCTGGGTAAGGCATGGCGAGGAGGAGTTGACCTTTTGGCTTCATCACTCTCCACATTTCGTTCATCAGATCGACATGGAGCTTGGGGTTGAGGTGCTCCATAACATGGGAGAGGATGATGCGATCGAAAAGGGAGTCGGGGAAGGGCCAGGGCAGGACTTCGATATCGTGTACCACATCGACGCCGTCGAGTTTGCGGCGGTCCATGCCAACGGCTCCGGGGGTTTTCCCTGAGCCGCAGCCTGCGTCGAGCCAAAGCTGGCCGTACTTGTTCTTCCAATGACGATGGGGGGCATGAGGCCCCCCACGATGGGATCGAGAGACTGACATATGTCCACTCCTTCTGAGGTGAGAGAAACAGCGATTATGAGTAGCGAATCTCGTACGTCGCGTTGAGATCCTGGTTCGTGTTCCACTGACTGGTGCTGTACGTATTTCCCGCCATCATCGTGCCAGCAGAGGTTGTGTTGTTGATGATCCCGATGTTCTGCAACGTCACAGCGGCAGTGATATGAGAGCTGGACGAAGCAAAGGTGGCAGTGAAACGAGCTGTCTTGGAGCCGACGTTGGAGAAGGTGACGGTCGTGCGAGTGTAGGTCGCAGTGTTCAGCTCACCGTTCAGGGTATTGTGCGTGGCGTTCGGGGCTGTACCGGTGCCAAGCATCATGCGGGAGATTTGCTTGGAGTTGGCACCTTGGCCGAGGAGATCAACGAGGTAGTGAGAGAATCCGAGGTCCGTGACCTGGTTCTCGCGCCAACCGGAGTCACCGACCACCTTGCCGTTCTTGACAATGTTCAACCTGAAAAACCCTCGCGGGCGGATGATGCTATGAGCCTTCTTTGATCGAGCCATGACTAATCCTCCTTCGGGGGTTGGATACAGAGTTGAGCAGTGTCGTTGACGGAGAGCGCTTCGCCGGGATGGGTGGACGTGGAATAGGTCACTTCCCGAACGACTGCACCGAATGTGGCGTGGAATTCCTTCGCCTGATCAAGCGAGGAGAAGCAGAAGTGCTCCTCCTTCCCACCCTCATAGACAACGGTGAAGCCAGGGAGGCCATTGATGACTCGGACATGCAGGTTTCGTGCCATGCGATCCATGCGCCTACGTTATCACAGTGATTCCTGAAATTCCAGCGATCTGTGTGACGCGGCCTGTGCCGTCTCCGGTGCCGGTGCCAATTGCGACGAACCGCCCCTCGTGGCCCTCTCCCATGAAGATTTGGTCGAAGGCCGAGAACTGGGCTGGGTTGAGCATGAGGCTCACAAGCTCTGTGACGGCGAGGGAGTCGAATGGGCTAATCTGGTTCGTGGGGAAGATGATGGTGACAGCTTCCTCGACCGTGATGGCGTCGGCTCCAGAAACTCCTGAGACGATCTCGATGCTATGTGACTCAGCCACCGTCACAGCGTCGAAGGACGAGAGGAGTTCAGGGCGCTTGAGCGTGATGGACTCGCTGAGAGTGACGGCCTCGAAGACGGAGATAGTCAAGGTAGGGGCCGTAGCGAGGAGGAGGGAGACTGATTCGGTGACCGTCAAGGTGTCGATTCCCACAGAACCGTTATTAGCGACGAAGACTTGCCAAAATTCGGCGACGGATCTGAGATCGAACGCACTTGGTTTGGGTGCGACATTCACCGTGACTGCCTCGGCGACACTCACTGATTCGATCTTGGTGAGGGAGCCCTGGAGGATACTCACCTGATACCAGTTCCCGACTGGGCCACGGACGAGCTTGGAGACCTCTGTGCCGAAGCCGGATTCGTTGTTGCTCGTGTCGTAGGCCGTGACGTTGAAGTAGTACGTGACGCCCTTCGTCAGGTTATAGATCGTGTGGCTTGGGGTCGCTGGGGTTGCCGTGAGCCCCACGTCGATGACTGTGGTGTAGACCCCTGAACTGGTACCGTAGTAGACCTTGTAGCCTGCGAGATCGGGTTCAGTGTTGGCGGTCCAAGAGACTTGTGCCGCTCCGACGTTGACGCCGACAGAGTCAGAGACATCGATGACGCGGGGAGCGATGCTGCTCAAGAAAACCGCATCAGCAACCCCTACAGCATCGAAAACCGTAATACGACGAAGGCTCAAGTCGATTGTCGCAAATTCCGTCACGGCCACAAGGTCGAATCGACTGACGCCGAGCGTTCGACCCGCTGAGACGAATTCAGTCACCGTCACTGTATCAGAGGCCGAGACGAGGAGGCGCTGGACGGATTCAACGACGATGACATCGGGGACGACGATGCTGTCGGAGACGGAGATGGTGAGTGTAGCAGGGGGAGCCGAGACAGGGTTGACGGAGACTGCCGATATCACCCAGTCGTCAGAGGCCCCGAGATCCCAGGACATTGTAACAGTTGTAGCTCCCGCCTCATTACTGGAGCCATAGATTCCGTATCCGCCGATGAATGTGTTTTGACGCTCAGTTTGACCAGCTCCAACTGATATGGAGCTAGCGGCACCAGGAGCGACGACACCGTCAATTACTATGGCATCAGTTTCACTAGAGGCGTCAACAGTCGCCGTTGCTGTACTGCCTGTCGCATTTGCCCCTGTTCCAACTGGGGTAGTACCATCTACACCGTTAAGTGTATAGGCCGTTATTGCACACTCAAGACAGGCATTTGTAAATGATACCTGTAGTGTAAAAGTCCCTATGCTCGGGTTCAAAACTCCCCACGACTCTGTTGCGAGAAACACCCCTCCTCCACCTATATCCTCGACAACAGCATATGTACCAGAAAGAAGTGCGAGGCCCGCACCATTGAAGGTTACACCAGAAACAGTAACCGTATTACTCGATGGGCCCGCATGAGCATAGCGTACTTGTACAACGAGACAGGGATTCGAGCCACTCGACGTGTGAGAAAAGCTGACCGTTGAACTGAAGGAGTTGTCGGTGAAGTTCGTGACGTTGGCGACGGTGGCAGGCATGTGCTATGTCACCGTGATCCCAGTTGGGGGATTTGGGGGTGTCGTGTCAGGTGATCCAGTAGGAAGACTCACACGGACATGGTCCCACCACATTTCGTCTGGATTCGACCTGTCAATTGGGGGGGTCCAAGTTGGTGTAAAAAAGAGTTGGCTCACATTGGCATCTGGGGTATTGAGATTGTTGAGGTTGAGGATAAGCGAACCATCCAGCCAATAGCGCACGAAGCCGTCCCGGTTGCTGACTGTGCTACTCGCCTTGTAGTGCATCTCGAACTGAAACCAGACCCCTAGCGGGACTGGAGTGGGGGCATTCCATTGACGCAGGAGGCATGGAAAATCGGGGTCGGCGACATAGAAGTTTTCCGTGATATGGCAATTATCCAGGTACGTATCATTCTGCGGTTCTGCCGTCGTCCAAAAAAACGATGGAAAGAACTGGCCTGAGCCTTGTTCCCCCTGCCATTTCAGATACCAAGCAATCGAATCATCCGTGAACGAAAAGATGACCTTGTTGGAGCCGTTCCCTGCTCCCTCGAATGGATCGGACAGCTTGTGGAAGAAGCTCAGGTAGAACTCACGCGCATTGATGATCGTCCAAAGTTCCCCACCCCCGAATCCGGTTGCGGGATCGTAACGAAATCGCATTGTTTGGGGAGGGCTTATTGGAGCACCGGCATCGTTGACAATTCCGGCACAGTCACCAAACCATCCCCCACCATTACAGGTGTTAAATCCCCAATCGCTGATGACTGTTGAGCCTGCTGGTTCGTTCGGCCACGCCATTGAAATCGCCTTTAGGCTCGCGGGTAGACTTGTTTCGTCACTTTGAAGGTTCGATCAGCACCCTCAGCACTGCCAGAGACGAGGCGGAACTGGCGAAATCCGATGTCGGTGATGGTGATGGACTTGCCTGCTGGGATCGTGATGTCGGCCCCGCCTGATTGCTTCGTGTGCCAAGTGACGCTCGCGGCGGTGCCGCCCTCGGAGACTGCACGTTCTTTGGCAACTTGGAGCGTGATGGTGCCGGTGAGGGCAGAGGGGGCATAGAAGGTGAGGGCCTCGGCGTCCTCGGCTCCGCTGATAGCGTTGGAATTTGTTTGACCGCTGGCGATGACGAGATTCGGTAAGTCTGCAACAAAGCCACCCATGGGAGCCTCCTATTCGATCAGGGTCAGCGCCGGGAGGCGTCCGACCGAGGTAAGTGCGCCGATGTCGTCGTGAGCGATGATTTCCAGGGTGCCCCCTGCAATTTCGATGCCAGCGAAGTCCTCCACCAGTATAGTGTCCTCGATAGGATTGTTCAATGGGAACATCAGATTGAGGAATTCGGTGATCGTGATTGTGTCGTTCGCCGAAATGGGGAGGAGGGGTTCGGAGATCGCGACGGAGGAAGATTCCCCTATCGCCACGTCGCTTGATGCCGAGGCGAAGAGATAGACGGGGAAGATCAGGGTGGTGGCCTCCGCGACAGTGAGGGAGTCTGAGACGGAGATCTCCAGACGGAACCTGACGTCAATATGCTCATCGAGGAAGACCTGATTCTCCAAGAAGATGAAGGAGAGGAGGTGCGTAGTGGTGGCGTCGGTGACTGTGACAATCTCTTCAGCCTGGATGACGAGCCCGATGAAGGAGGCTTCGGTGACGGTGATGGCATCGAACACTGAAGGAACTAGGAAGGGGAGGAACGTCGTGCTCGATTCATCGATGGTAAGGGTGTCGAAGGGGGCAGGTTGGACGAGGAGGTTGAGCGTCTGTGCTTCGGTAGCCGAAATATCGTCGCCGAGTTGGGGCTGGAGGAGCACATGGACGTTGACACCTTCCTGGGTCGTGACGGTGTCACCCTGCTGAGGGAAGACGAGCAGGTTGAGGATCTGGTCCTCGGCGATGGTTAGGGCATCAGCGACCTCTGGATTGAGGGAGGTAAGGAGGACGGTGGAGGATTCCTCTACGGTGGTCGTGTCCCCTGCTTGTGGCTCGATGTGGAAGTTGACCGCTGAGAATTCCTCGACAGTCGAGGCATCGAAGACCTGTGGCTGGAGGAGGATGTGGACACGCTGACTCTCCTCAATCGTCACTGTATCGAAGACACTGACGCTGATGGGGGAGACAGTAGAGGCGATCTCGACCGTGACGCCTTCTTCGATCGTGACGGTATCCCCAACTTGGGGCTGCAAGAGGATATGCGCCCGGTGGTCCTCGGTGATGGGGATCGTTGTCTCGCCGATGCTGGGGGCGAGGGTTTGGAGGATCAGCTTCGAGTCGAATTCGATCCAGGGGGCATTATCGTCCGTCGCCGTTTCGTCCTCGGTGCGATCGCTGCCGGTGTCGCCGAGGCGGAAGGTGGCGGTGCGGTTAGTCGTGGCTCCGTTGTGGGAGCGGATGCCGATTTCGATAACTAGGTAATCTCCCGCCTGCGCAGTTTGGCTCGTCAGGACCACGTTCGTCCAGGCGACGGGGAACATGCGAGACGCGGCGGTGGCGGAGGGGAATTCACTCGTCAGGGCGGAGGTGTCGAAGTCGAGCAGTGTGCCTCGAACAGTGGTGCCGTCGTCGTCCATGATCTTGATGACGAGCTGGGCACGGAAGTCAGCGGCTCCGTTGGATTCGAGCGTGCGGATGATACCGCGTACAGTGCCGGAGATGGTCTGGGCGGCGAGCGGGCCATAGGCGTACTGGCGAGCGAGCACGTCGTAGGGGTTCGTGGCGACGTTCTCCGAGCACGTCTTGTTCGCCATCGCGGTGCTGGTTTTCTCGTGGTAGGACTGGATTCGATCAGCCTCACTGGTCTTCTCCCACCCAGCCGCGAATGAGAAGTTGATGGGGGAGGCTCCGCTGGCGGGGAGGTAGAGCCGCGTCGTGAGGATGTCGGCGGCGGACCAATCGTCGATCTCGGCGTTGTTGACGTTGTCCTGGGCCCAGATGTGGAAGCCAGGTTGGCCGGAGGAGTACGTCGCGTCTACGCGGGTGGCGAGGATGGTGCCGTTCTGCTTGGCAATGAGAAGGGTGCCCACCATGTCGAGGCGAAGGACATCGTTGACCGCGAAGGTACCGAACGCGGCCCCGAGGGTTGTGCCTGCGAGGGTGCCGGTGTCATCGACGCGCCGGATGTTGAAGGTGGTATCGAGATAGGCTGGACGAAGGAAGTATTGATCCGCGTCGGTCGTCGAGGCAATGCGGACAGCGGGGCCAGCGTAGTCGTTGGTGTCCGTGCGAGTCGTGACGGTGCATTGGGCATACTGGGCTGCCGCGAAGGAGGGTGAGACTCGACGTGCAGTGCCCTCAGTGGCAACGGTCGAAAGACGCGCTCGATTGGTGACGACTTGGACGTTGTCTGAGGCTCCTGGGCCGGGGGTCCAATTGCCCCCGTCGCTGATCGGGTTCTCATCGGCTCGGTTGAAATTGTCGGATGAGGATGCCATCAGCGTGTGACCCCCTTGAGCCACATGAGTTCCTTGAGGATGTCCTGCATGCGGGCGGAGGAGTTGATTCTCTGGACTGTGAGCCCGTCGTTGAGGAGTTGGGTGCGGAGAGTGGGACTGAGTACAGGAGCCGCTGCCAGCCACGCATCCCGTTCTGCCTCAGAGTCAAACTTGGGGCTGACTGGAACACTACCGCGAGCAGACTCGACTCGTGCCAGCATGTCGGAGGGCGCATGGAGCCACCAATACTCCGAGTAGCCCATCTGAATCGCTCGGATACCGGATTTGAGGTTCTCGACAAGATGGTCGGAGAAGGCCCAACGGAAGCTATCTCGTGGGGTGCCGGTGCCGATCTGGGCGCAGCGGTATAGCCCGATTGGCATCACAGCACCATGATGCCGGTTGGCGGGCTTGGGGGCGTGATATCGGGTGCGGGGCCGAGGGCCTCCTGAATATTACTGAATGCCGCGAGTTCGTCGGGTGTGAATTGGTCGAACATGGTGAAGGCGGACAGATCGAATGAGGCACCGGAATGGAAGATGTAACCCGCGCAGCCTCCATCGCGAGACCCCACGACAGCCTGGACAAGTTCGGCAGCCGAAGGATCGCCATCTTCTGTGCTCCCGACGCGGCCCTCTTCGCTGAAGTAGAGCGGCTTGTTGTATCCGATGCTGTCGAGGTAGGCGCGGATCGCTGTGGCGCGGGATTGGCACTTGGACGGCCATTGACGGTCTCGGCAGTTGTGGGGGGCACCGAAGCTGGCCCCTGTCGCCACGTAGGCATCAATCGCGGGTGTGAGGAGGTTCTCAGTGTCGTACTCGATCCAGTAGCCGTCTGGGACTTGACCACGAAGGCCACCACCACCCGATGCGCCGATGATGCCGGTGGAGTAGGCTGCGAAGGCCGCGTTGAGGAGGGGCTGGAGTTCGGTTGTGACGTTGTTGAATGCCGTACCGTAGGTGTACTCATTTGCCACATCGAACATGACGTTGGTGTGGGTCTTGAAGGCATTCGTGGCGTTGGTGACGGCGTTGGCACGAGCCGTCGCCGTGGTGAGCCAGCTTGCGGAGTTGGGGATGCCATCCGCAACGAGGATGATGATCTCCACCGCCGCGTTGTTCGTGTTGCAGGCATTGATGAAGTTGTGGACGATGTTCGTTTCGGTCGTCTTGATTGATCCGTTGGAGTTGAAGATCGACTGGGCTCCACTGGGGCCATCGGGGGCGAACTGCTTGTCGAGGATGATGCGGAAGACGTTCGCGCCGTAGCTCACCGCAGTGGTGATGTCGCTCAGGTGCCAGTCGAGAACGTCAAAATAGGTGGGACCCCAGAGGAATGTCGGTATCCCATTTCGGAGGAAGTGAATTCCGCCAGTACCCAGTGTGCCAAAGGCCATGAGGCATTAGAGAGACCGATGGCCCCCCGGAGGGTCGAGGGGCCAGCAGGGGTGGTTATTTACCGAGGCCCCGAGCCTTGCCATTGATCCCGCCGCCGCTCGTGGCGTTGCCGGAGGCTCGACCCACGGCTGGGCCAGTTTTCTTGTCCCACGGCGAGCCGGACATGCCGGGGCGGTTGGAATTGTCTTCGCGGGACTTGGCACGATCAAGACCTTCTTTGTCGGGAGCAGCCATGGGGACCTCCTATGAGCAGTGAAGCAAGATGTGTGCCTAGGATAGCACTTACTTCCCAGTGCGGTCAAACTCTTGCATGCGGGCCGCGATGAGGTGGGGGGCGACGCCTTGATCCCTGAGGTGGGCCGCGATGGCCTCGCGCTCTGAGCGGTTGGCGGCGGGGGGAGATTTGGGGGGCACAAGCGCCACGGCTGAGGCGAGCGCATCGACGAGGTCCATGAGGGCCAGCATGGGGAAGGAGACGATTTCGCGATGGAGGTCGAGCTGGGTTTCGTGGAGGAAGAGACGGCCATAGCCGACGACAGGGTTGAGCGTCGTGCGGATGCGAAACTCCTTTTGGATGTTGGTGGGCTGGGGGACGGGGACGAGCGGGAGACTGACCTTTCGGCGGGAGGCTTCAAGCTGGAGCATTTCAGCGTAGAGTTCCTGCATCGCGTTCGCTTCGCAGCCGAAGACCTTGGGGTGCCATTTCTCGTTGAGTTTGAACACCTCCTCCATGGTGGTGATGGCAGAGGCCTTGCGTGCCCAGGTGTCGAGGACGAGGATGCGGCGGAGGGGATCGGCCCCGATGATGACGATGGCGGAGCGGGCGCGGACCTTTTTGACGTCCTGGGCCTTCTTGCGACCGGCGGGGTCGAGGAAGGCGTAGATGTCAAGGTCGGAGAGTTTGAGGGTGGTGGGCATGATCTATCTAATTCCACACATGATGGACCCATACCTCCCCACCAGTCGTCGGGTCCTCATAAGATAATTCAGGTTCGCAGGGACATACAGGAGAGAGGCAGTGGTATTCCTCCTGGCAAACTGGGTACACATGGATGCGTGGGCAATCATCATTTGAGACAACTTCACCGTATCTCATCAGCGGACCCGGAGATGCATCGACAATCGCTCTTCGGCCAACTGCATCGCATAGACTTCGGGGGTCATCGGCACGCCACGGAGGCCGTCGGGGGCTGGGGTGTCGGGGACTTGATCGCGGGTGCGGAGGGCAAGGTCGCGGTCATCCTCCTCGATTACCAGCACGTCGCCCTGGACCGTATAGTACCGCAGCTCCTCCTCAGGGAAGTCGGTGAGTTCGGGGTCCCCGGCATTGTTCATGTACCAGAGATAGAACATGTTCTTGTGGGCCTTGCGGAGTTCGGCCACGTGGGCGAGCGTGATGTGCTCAGGCCAGATGGGGACACCATCCTCGACGATCGAGCGGGTGAGGCATTCGACGGAGGGATCGCCAGTTGCGATTTGGTCGTAGATGTCGCCCACCGCCCAGCGCGTGCCGATGATGTACTCCAGGCCACGATCCTCGTTCGGGGCGAGCAGAGCGCGGGAGGCGATATGCCATTCGTAGGCGGATTGCATGACGGTGGGGGAGTTCGCGGCCTCGATCGAGATTAGGTCATCCTTGATGAGCACGTTCGGGTGGGCTCCGGTGATGGCTCCCCCCACACCGATCACACGGATGCTCGGGTCCGCGTAGTCGTTGCGGCGAGGGATGAGCATCTCGACTTCGTTCCATTTCTTGCTTTCTTTGCGGGGGTTGTCCCAGCAACGATGGGGCCAGAGGCCACGGAGGAGCTTGTTCGACTCGAATTGATTCTCGATCCAGCGAAGGTGGGCGGACATGAGGTTCTGAGTCTCACCGGCCAGCAAGATCCGCATGTCGGAACCCAAAATACCGGGCCAATAGATGTTCTCGCCGTCCTCTGGGTCTGGCTGGATCAGCATGTGGACGGGCATGGCTTCGGAGACGATACTCGACTTGAGATGTCCTCGGGGCATCAGGCGTTGCTTGCGGTACGGGGGCGATTTCGTCAGCGAGGCACAGAACCAGGAGTGGAGAGTGGGGGAGAGGAGATCTCGCTTGAGGATGCCCTTCGTGAAGGCATACAGATCCCGCTCACACTCGCGCTTGAATTCGAGGACCGCCGGGCCTTCCATGTCCGCCCCGGCCTGACGCACGCGGCCTGTTTTGGTCTCAACGACGATCTCACTCGGGGCCAGGTTGGGTGATGGCGACGGTGTCGATGACTCCTCGATCGGTGGAAGCTCCCTCCTCCGTAGTGCCATGCTCCTCCTGTGCGCGGGCCGCGATTTGTTTGACCTCAGCGCGGACAGCCGTGATGCGGTCCATGTCGCGGCGCTCGATGATGATCTTTGTGACGTGGGTCTCATCGTGGGTTGTGCGTTTGGGGACCTGGACACCCCAGAGTTCTCGGCAGGCTCCAAGGGACACTTTGAGATCCCCGTCTTGCTCGCGGAGGGCCTTGAGACGATTAAATGTATTCAGGGTGTCAGATTCGATATGCGAAAGTGTATCAGCTTGGGTCTCTGGGATCTCCGGCATGGCACGGTTGCGGAGGGAGAGGATGTAGTCCACGGTCTCGGGCATGGAGAGGACCTTGGAGACGACGCGAACGGAGAGGGCGGTTTCCTTGGCGATTTCCTCGATCGGTAGGCGCATGGCTGCCAGAGTCGCAATGCGCCGATCGCGAGTGGAGAGGACGATGTCAGGCATTGGGGAGGCCCTCGTGGCGGGTGAGGTAGACGAGATCCCCTGTGGCGGGGTCAATCTGTGAATAGAGCGTGACGCCCAATGCGTCGAGGAAGTCTGTCTCCCTCACACGAAGCTCTCCACCGAGGGCGTGGGTGATGACTGAGAGGAGGCGAAGATGCTCCTCCTGCATCGCTTCGAGCATGGATTGAAGCTTCCCAACCTGGGAGGCCATCGCTGCATAGTCTTGCGAGTTCTCTATCGCCATCTCGATCTCTCCCTCCAGAGCAGAAGTGGATACACCACCCAGTATGTCACGAGCCCCACGATCGAGGCAAGGTAGGCGGCGAGGTAGGGATTCATGATGTGCGGAGGCCGGTCCATGGAGTTGCCCCCAGACGAGATGGCACGTCAGTTGCATCCCCAGGGAATGTTTCTATCCTCGCGCTGGCCTCCCCCACTGGCACATTCATCTCCCGATCCAGCATCATCACATAGAACGCGGCGTAGTTGAGGAGATCGATGGCATCCCCTCGTGCGACCGTCAACATGCCCCTTCGTTCGGCACCCAAGATTCTCGCCACCCGTCGCTTCAATTCGAAGCTTACATCACGCGAACCATGTGGGAACCCAGCGTAGAAGGAGGTTTCCTCATTGCGGCCTTTCTCATCTCGGTCCTTGATGATCGCAATGGCCTCTCGCGTGACCTGTAAGTAGTCCTCCCATGGGAATCCCTTATCCATTGCTATGCTCCTCCTTGTGTAGGTCGAATACCTTCGCCCCTTCCCACCTGAACCATTCTCTCGTCTCGTGGCGCTCCCAGCGATCGAGGAAATCGACGACGTGATGAAGGAGACCCCCAGGCCACGAGTAGTTCCGTGCATCGATCACACAGCCATGGAAGTGGATATTAACAGTTGGCCGATTCCACCATTTCAGGCGAGGAAAGAGGCTCCATTTGTCCGCGTCTTTTAGTTTATTGATATGCAACTCAAGCTCGATACGGTGTTCGCCCCTTTGTTCGTAGACAAGCTTATATCCAGGTTTGTAAGTGACTTCCCCCAGAACCCTCAACGCCTCCTCCATCGTCATCGTCCACCCCCATCCGTTGGCTTCCTCGTCACCGAAATCGCTGGACCATAGAAACAATCACTCACCACCGCCCTCGCGGTCTTCGTCGCCCAGAGGTGGGTGCGCTCACACTGGCTGTCGGTGCTGAATGGACCCACGATGGTGAGTTGGCCCCCGAGCACCGCTGCGAAGTACCACGCCACGACGATCTCGAAGGCTCCAGTCGGCATATGCACTTACCCCCTCCTC